>JAGRNP010000114.1 GCA_020440705.1 bacterium
TCGCGATCGTGATGCCGCGCTCGCGCTCCTCGGGAGCCTTGTCGATCTGGTCGAAGGGCGTGTAGTCGGCCAGACCGACCTTCGAGAGAACCTCGGTGATCGCCGCGGTCAGGGTCGTCTTGCCGTGATCCACGTGACCGATCGTGCCGACGTTCACGTGATCCTTAGTCCGTTCAAACTTTTCGCGCGCCATTGCTGGCTACCTCCTGAAAAGTGCTGCGGCCTCGTCTAGGCCCCCGCGTGCAGCCGCATGATCCCTGCGGCGATCTTCTCCGGCACCTTGTCGTACCGGGACAGTTGCATCGAAAACACCCCTCGCCCCTGCGTCAGCGAACGAAGCGGTGTCGCGAACCCGAACATCTCGACCAGGGGAACCTCCGCGCTGACCACCTGGTCGTTCTTGCGCTGTTCCATTCCCATCACGCGTCCGCGCAGGGAATTGAGATGTCCGGTCACGTCGCCGAGGAACTCCGCCGGAACGGTGACCTCCACGGCCATGACGGGCTCGAGCAGGACGGGTTCGGCCCTCTTGGCGCCGTCCCAGAGGGCGTTGACCGCCGCATTCCGGAACCCCATCTCCGTCGATTCCCCTTCGCGCCAGGCGCCGCCCGTCAGGCGGACCGCCAGGTCGACGAGGGGATATCCGGCCAGCACTCCCGTTTCACAGGCCTGCATGGCCGATTCCGCGATGAACGGGACGAATTCCGCCGGGACCCTGTCCCCCTTCACCTCGTTGACGAAGGTGAAGCCCGTTCCGTAGTCGCCGGGGCCGATCGTCAGCTCCACCTCGGCGAAGTTCGTCTTGCCGGCCAGTTCGCGCTCGAAGTGGCCGCGCTCGGTGACCTCGGTGGTGACCGTCTCGCGGTAGGCCACCTGGGGCCGCCCCACGTTGCAGCTCACCCGGTGCTCCCGCTGCAGGCGATCCACCATGATCTCCAGGTGGAGCTCGCCCATCCCCCAGATCACCGTCTGGCCGCTGTCCGGATCCTTGCGGACCTGGAAGCTGGGATCCTCGTCGGCCATGGCCGCGAGGGCCTCGCCGAGCTTCTCCTGGTCGGCCTTCGTCTTCGGCTCGATGGCCATGTAGATGACCGGCTCGGCGAAGCTCATGGCCTCCAGCAGCAGCGGGTGCTCCTGCACCGTCAGCGTGTCGCCGGTGCGGATCTGCTTGAAGCCGACGCAGGCCACGATGTCGCCGGTGCGCGCCTCCTCGAGGTCCTCGCGCTTGTCGGCGTGCATCCGCAGCAGGCGGCCGATCCGCTCCCGCTTGCCCGTCGTGACGTTCAGCACCGTCTTGCCCGACTGCAGCGTTCCGCTGTAGACCCTCATGAAGGCCAGCCTGCCCGCGAAGGGGTCGGCCAGGATCTTGAAGGCCAGGGCACTGAACGGCTGGTCGTCACCCGGGCTCCGGGTCTCCTCGCCCTCGCCGTCCTTGTCCGTCCCGCGGATGGCGGGGCGGTCGAGGGGCGACGGCAGGAAGTCGACAACGCCGTCGAGCAGCTTCTGGACGCCCTTGTTCTTCAGCGCCGAACCGCAGAAGACCGGGACGATCTCCCCCGCGAGCGTCGCGCGGCGAACGGCCGCGGCGAGCTGCTCGAGGGTCGGCTCCTCCTCCGCGAGGAAGAGCTCCATCAGCTCCTCATCCACCTCAGCCACGGCCTCGATCATCTCGAGCCGGGCCAGTTCCGCTTCCCCGGCGAGGTCCTCCGGGATCGTGGCGGTGTCGAAGGTGGCGCCCAGGTCGTCCTCATGCTCGAACCGGGCATTCATGTTCATCAGGTCGATCGCGCCGCGGAACGTATCCTCGGCCCCGATCGGCAGGGTCACCGGCACCGGCTTCGCGCCGAGGCGGTCGACCATGCTCTGGACAGCGGCCCCGAAGTCGGCCCCCAGGCGGTCCATCTTGTTGATGAACGCGATGCGGGGGACACCGTACTTGTCGGCCTGGCGCCACACGGTCTCGGACTGGGGCTCGACCCCGCCGACCCCGCAGAACACCGCGACGGCCCCATCCAGCACCCGCAGGCTCCGTTCGACTTCGGCGGTGAAGTCGACGTGCCCGGGAGTGTCGATGATGTTCACCCGGTGGCCCCGCCAGGTGCAGGTCGTCGCGGCCGACTGGATCGTGATCCCGCGCTCGCGTTCCTGCTCCATGTAGTCCATCTGGGTGGCGCCGTCGTCGACGTCGCCCGGTCGGTGCACTCGTCCTGTGTAGTACAGGATCCGCTCCGTCGTCGTGGTTTTTCCCGCGTCGATGTGAGCCATGATCCCGATGTTCCGGACCATGTCGAGTGCGACTTCGCGAGCCACCAATTCTCCCAGATGCTGCGGGGCAGGGCGCCGGCTCCCGCCGGCCGTCGGCCGTTCCGGACCGATCTCCGGAAAATTCCGCGGTCGACACCCAAGCCCAGACGAACAACGCGCACATGACCCTTCCGGATGACCGGAATCGGGCAGTACGTCTCCCGTGCCTCTGGCCCCTGCGATTCCCTTCGCGGGGCACATTCAGGCTATTCGGATGTGCGTTCCTTCAAGCTAGAGCTGCGCTTGTCGGCGAACGAGAGGGACCCTTACCAGCGGCAGTGGGCGAACGCGCGGTTCGCTTCAGCCATGCGGTGAGTGTCTTCGCGCTTCTTGATAGACGGTCCTTCGTTTTTGCTCGCCATCATGAATTCAGCCGCCAGACGTTCCGCGAACGTGTTTTCCGGACGACTGCGCGCGAACCCGATCAGCCAACGCATGGCCAACTGGGTCCGCCGCTCGGCCCGCACCTCGACAGGCACCTGATAGGTGGCACCACCGATACGACGGGACTTCACCTCGACACTCGGCTTGACGTTGTTCAAGGCGGCGCGGAAGACTTCGATGCCGTCCTGGCCGCTCTTCTCCTTGATCATGTCGAGAGCCGTGTAGAAAGACTTCTCGGAGACGCTCCGCTTGCCGCCCTTCATGCAGTAGTTGATGAACTTCGTCACCATCACATCGCCGAACCGGGGATCCGGGGGCAGAATTCGCTTCTCGGGGGACCTGCGTCGCGACATTTCGTTTCTCCTGGGCGGTCTTTCCGCAATCTGGCGCCGGAATCCAGCCGGCGGAACTTCTCATTCGGCCCGCCGGACCCCTCGGGGCGCCGCGGACCGGTGAATGGGGTTCGGGTGGCCGGCGCCGGAGCGCCGCACCCGGGAGCCGCTAGCCCTTGGGCCGCTTCGCCCCGTACTTCGAACGGCCCTGGCGACGATCGTCGACGCCGGAGGCATCTTGGGTACCGCGGATGATGTGGTACCGGACGCCGGGCAGATCCTTCACACGACCACCCCGCACGAGCACGATGCTGTGCTCCTGCAGGTTGTGGCCCTCACCCGGGATGTAGGCCGTCACCTCGATGCCGTTGGTCAGACGCACGCGGGCGATCTTCCGCAGGGCGGAGTTCGGCTTCTTCGGCGTCTGGGTGTACACGCGGGTGCACACACCCTTGCGCTGGGGGCAGGCCTGCAGGGCAGGACACTTGCTCTTCTTCAGCTGGGGCTTGCGGCCCTTGCGAACCAACTGGCTGAGCGTAGGCAATGGACTTCTTCTCCTGGGTGTCACCGAATCCAAGGATTCGACCACCGGGGCGCACCCTTCCGGGAGCAGCCATTCTGGGCGGCGGCGCGGATCCTGCAAACTCTTGATTTTACGCGTTTTGGACGCAATCAAACACAGCGGCAGCCCCACCCTTGCGGTGCCTGGCTGCGGCCGTGGATCGGGAACATTAACCGGGAGACAAGGCTTTGTCAAGGATTGGCGTATTTTTTTGAGGGCCCGAATCGGGTGCTGCGGCGGGGTTTGGCGGCGATTCGGGTCCGGCCCGGGTCGGGCTGGACGGGGTCTCCCGGAGGCCCTACCATCCGGCCCATGAAGCCGTCGCCCCCCACCCTGCGCAGCCTCGTGATCGCCGGCGCCGCCGTGCTGGCCCACCTGCCGGTCTTCCGGACCTGGTGGTGCCTGGACGACTGGGGCCAACTCGCCCGGGCGGCCGACCATCTCGAGCGGACCGGCCCGGCAGTCCGCTGGCTGAGCCAGGACCTGTGGTGGTCGGCGACATGGCCACTGTTCGGCCTGAGCGTGCCACTCCATACGGCAGCCAGGCTCACTATTTTTGCTGCATCGGCGGCTATTCTCGGTGATCTTACCGCTCGCGCGACCGGTCGCGATCGGGCGGGGATCCTGGCCGGAACCCTCTTCGCCGTCTCCCCCGTCGTGTTCACCCCCCTGTTCTGGGCCTCCGGCATCCAGACGGTGCTCGGGGCGGGGGCGGCCATCGCGGCGGCGTGGGCCTGGTGGCGGCCCCGGCGCCGCTGGGCGGCGGCCCTGGCCCTGGTCTCCATCTTCGCCAAGGAATGCGGCCTGGGCCTGCCGTTGCTCTTCGGGCTGGACCTCGCCGTGGGATCGCGGTCGACCGGGACCCGACGCCGCGAGGACGCCGTGCTGGTGGCCGTTCTCGCCCTCGCGGCCGGAGTCGAGGCCTGGCTCGTGCTGAACGGCTTCGCCCACGGGCCCGGCGACGCCTACCGTCTCGGCGGCCCGGCGATGGTGGCGGGCAACCTCGGCGTCTTCGGCTGGTGGCTCGCCACCCCCGGCCCCGTCTTCAGCTCTTCCTTCGACTGGAGCCGGGCGGGCACCGGGGGACTCGTCTTCGTGGCCTGGGCCGCCTGGGGCCTGCTGCGCTGGCGCCGGGGCGACCGGCTGCCGGCCACCGCCCTGGTCGCCGCCCTGATCAGCCTGGCGCCGGCCCTGCCCCTGGTGCAGCAGACCCACCCCTACCTCGCCACGATCGCGGCCGCCGCCCTGGCGACGACGCTCGGGGCGGCGGCCCCGCGGGTCCCCTTCGCCCGGCGGCCGGTGACGGCCCTCGTCGTCGGGGGCCTGGTCGCCCTGGGCGTCTTCAACACCGCGCAGCGCTGCATCCGGCCGCGCGAGGACGGTCGACCGGCCGATCCGGTGGTCAACGCGGCGAGCTGGTCGCGCCTGACGGCCGCCGCCCTGGCCCCGGCGGGCCCCGGGCCCGTGGTGATCTACCAGCCGGCCCTCAGCGGGCCCCGGGTGGCCGAGGCGGCCCGCCGCGGGCGCGATCACGTGCAGCCGTCACCGGCCTGGCGGGCCATGGAAGGCACGCGGGGCGTCGATCTGGTGCTGGGTGCCCCCCGCCGTTCGGCCTGGTGGAACTCCCTGGCCGATCTGCCCGCCGACGCGTGGGTGCTGTGCGAGACGCCCGACGGCTTCGAGCGCTGGGGCCCCGCCACCCAGGCCCTGGCCTACGCGGCCATCCTCGACCTGGTCGTCGACCAGCCCGGCCGGGCCCGGGCCCACCTGTTGCGATTCCGCGCCCTCGGTCTCGCGGCCGACCTCTATCACGCCGACCCGGCCGGGTTCGACGTGCCGGTGCCCCTCTTCACGCGGGGCGCCGCCGCCTTCCGGCGTCACCTGCGGGCCGACCCGGGCGAACCGCACGTCGATCGCGATCTGCTCGCCATCCTGGCCACCCTCGAGCGGAGGGTGCAGGAAGGCGACTGAACCTGCGGCCGGGGACGCCGCCCGGCGCGAAAAAGGCGGCGGCCCCACCAGGACCGCCGCCTCGCTGATGGCCGGCCGCTGCCGGATGGCGCACCGGGCTACTTGATCAGGGTCATCTTCCGCTGCTGGACGATGTCGCCCGCCTCGAGGCGGTACAGGTACACGCCCGAGGCGGCGTCGCGACCGCCCTCGTCGGTCCCGTCCCACAGCACGGCCTGCGGGCCCGCCCCCAGGCGCCCGTCCACGAGACGACGCACCAGGCGACCCCGCGCGTCGTACACGGCCAGCTTCACGTCGCCGCCGCGGGGCAGGTCGAAGCGGATCGTCGTGCTCGGGTTGAAGGGGTTCGGGTAGTTCTGGTCGAGGACCACGGCCCGCGGCGTGTCGCCGACGCCGGAGGCCGTCGTCGAGGGCGTGACCTTGATGCTGTCCACGGCCCAGCCCCAGCCGTTCACCGACTGGTCGGCCACCAGGCGCCAACGCAGCAGCACGACCTCGCCCGCGGCGAAGGTGTCCCTCAGTTCGATGGTGCGGTTGCGCCACAGGGCCGACGTGCCGGCCTGGTTGCCGGCGAAGGCGGTGAGCCAGGCCGCGTCGTCGCGGGCGTCCCAGCCCGGCGCCAGAGGCACCCAGTTGGTGCCGTCAGCGGTGCCCTCCACCACGACGTAGTCCCAGAAGTCGCTGTCGCCGAACACCGAGCCCGGCTCGCCGGGCTCCACGATGGCGATCTCGTCGAAGGTCAGCGTCGAGATCTCGGCCACCTTGATGGGGACCATCAGGCTCAGGGTGTAGACCGCCCCGTCGGCATAGTCGTGCGGCGTGTGGTAGGCGGGATTGCCGAAGCCCGACGGGGTCGTCCACACCCAGCCGTCGTTCACCACCGGCAGGTTGCCGCCGTCGTCGAGATCGTTGGCGTAGGCCCAGACCGGCGCCGCGAGCACGAAGGTGTCCGCCTGCCGCGTCGCCGAAGTGTAGGTCAGGCCGCCGACGTAGGACACGGCGTAGGCGGTCTTGAGGCCGCCGCTGAGCACCGGCACCGCGAACAGCTCCGTCTGCAGCGGCGTGTTGGGCCCGTAGGTCGTGACCACGGCGCCGTCGATCCAGACCTGGGTCGAGTCGTAGGCCGAACGCAGGTTGAACTCGAGCTGCAGGTCGCCGCCCGGCACCTGCACCATGTTCTCGAAGAGCGGATCGAAGACCTGACCGTCGACGAGGGCCGGATCGGTGGTCGTCCACACGCCGCGGCCGTGGGTCGCGACGACGATCTCGTCCTCGACGGCCTTCAGCTGCCAGATGCCGACCGCCGGTAGGCCGTTGTCGGCCAGGGCCCAGGTGGCGCCGCCGTCGAGGGACTCGACGAGGCCGATTTCGGTGCCGACCCAGATCTTCTGGGGATCGTTGGGCCACACCAGCAGGTCGTACACCGCCACGTCGGGGAAGCCGTTGCCGCTCACGCTGCCGGCGCCGAAGCCGGAGATGTCGGTCCAGTTGCTGCCGCCGTCGGTGGTCTTGATGATCTTCGGCCGCTCGGCGAAGGAGAACAGCACGTAGGCCGTGTTCGGCTCGGTCGGGTGGGTGGCCAGGCCCGAGATGCGCCCCACCGTCGCGGTGGTGTAGTCGGCGCTCGGATTGAAGGTCAGGCCGCCGTCGGTCGAGACCATGATGTCGCCGCCGCTGCCCATGGTGGAGCCGGCCCAGATCACGTCGGGGTCGGCGTCGGACACGCGCACGTCGAGGAACGAGCTGAGGGTGCCCCACTCGCCGGGCGTGACCGGCGACAGGGACCAGCTGGCCCCGAAGTTCGTCGAGCGCCACACGCCCTGCGCCCCCACGGCGAAGACGCGGTCGGGCTGCCGCCAGCTGCTGGCGATCTTGGTGATGAACGGCGCGGCACCGCTGCCGGTGTCGGACAGGCCGCTGGTGGCCGAGCTCCAGGTGGCGCCGCCGTCGAGGGAGCGCTGCAGCCCGTTGTACTGGTAGCCGCCCATGATCTTCTGCGGATCGTTGAAGTGCCACGCCGTCTCGTAGCCGTCGCCGCCGATGCGGAAGTCCCACAGGTCGGTGGCGACCGGATCGACGGGCGACTGCCAGGTGCCGTTGTCCTGCATGCCGCCGATGTAGGCGCTGGCGCCCGGGCGCTTGGTCGCGCCGTAGAACTGGGTGGTCACCATGCCGTTGATGGGCATGGTGAAGCCGCCGACCCCGGACGACGTGCGCGTGACGCCGCCGTCGTTGGTGCCCAGCAGGTACCAGCCGCCGCCGGACGGCGCGACGATCTCGAGCCAATGGTGGTCCGGGTGCGGGAAGCTGTAGCTGGCCAGGGCCGTGACCGAGAAGCTGCCGCCCCCGACGGCGTTGATGTCGATCTCGTACAGCTGCGGCCCGCCCACGTAGACGACCGTGGGGTCGGTCGGGTGGCACACGATGGCGTTGTCGTACCAACCCTGGCCGCCGAGCCAGTTGGTCGAACCCGACTGGGACATGGCGGTCCACGAGGCGCCGGCATTCCAGCTCACCCAGAGCCTGGCGCCGGTCGCGCCCTCGGCCGAGACGTAGAGATAGTCCGGATTCACCGGCGAGATGGCCATCTCGTAGCGGCCCGAGAAGTCGGTGATGCCGGTGTTGATCGGATTCCAGGTCTGGCCCCCGTCCGTGCTCTTGAGGATCCCCGTCTCGTGCACCGTGGCGTACTGCACCGCGAAATCGGTCGGATCGGCGAGGAGCTGCTGCACCCGCGCCCCGGCGACGGAGCCGCTGTTGGTGGCGGTGTAGACCGCGGCCCAGGTGGCGCCGCCGTCGGTGGAGCGGAAGATGTGCGTCGTCGGATAGAGGTCGGACTTGTAGCGGCCCACGGTGGTCGCGGCCAGGACCAGATCCGGGTCGCTGGGCGAGACGATGATCCGCGCCACGTTGTTGAAGCGCGGGTCGTTCTGGGTGCTCGCGAGGGCCGTCCAGGTGGCGCCCTTGTCGACGGACTTCAGGATCCCGTTGCCGTTCATGGTGTCGACGTTGAAGTAGCTCTCGCCGGTGCCGGCGTACAGCACCTGCGTGTTCGAGGCGGCCATGGCCAGGCACTGCATGGCCAGCAGGGGCTGGTCGTCCATGAGCTGCGTCCAGCTGCCGCCGGCGTCGGTGGTCTTCCACACGCCGCCGCCGACGCTGGTGATGAACCAGGTGTCGCCGGTCGGGTCGTCCGGATCGACCACGATGGTGCGGGCGCGTCCGGCCACGTTGCCGGGGCCGCGCGACTCCCAGACCAGGCTCTTGCCGAAGGGGCCGGCCGCGCTCTTGGCCCGGGCCAGTTCCCGCTGGCGGTAGCCGGGAGCGTACCCGGGGACCTGGCGGTCGTCGGGAATCTTCATCTCGTACAGGATGCGGGCGAACTCCTCGGGCGCGTCCATGCGCGCCTCGCCGGCGGCCCAGCCGTCGAGCCGGTCGAGTTTCGACTGGAGCTTGAACGCGCGCGCGGAGCCGGGCCCGGCGTGGGCCAGCGCCGTGGCGAGGCGGGCGCGTTCGCCCTGGTACCAGGCGGTCCCGGTGCGGTCGGCGGCGGACGCGGTGGCGGGCGCGGACACGTCCTCGCGAATGGTCAGCACGACGAGAACCACCGTCGCCACGACAGCCATGGCCACGATCGCGAAAATCTTCTTCATGGGTCTCCCTCGCTGCCGGCAAGCGGCGGAAACTGCGCCCCCCAGGGAAGGGCGGCGGCGCGGAATAGTGGGCGAACCCTACAATGATCCGACATTTCATCAGAAAAGACAAGGGGGCGGGCGGGAATGAGAGTCGGAATCAACTGCGACGGACACGAAACGGCCCCGCTCCGGCAGGAGCGGGGCCGTCGTGTGCGCGCGTCGGCCGGGGCTATTCGCCGCCCGCGGCCTCCGCCTCGGCCTCCATCTCGGCCGCGAGCTCGGCCGCGGCGACCGCCGCGAGCTCGTGGTCGTGGATGCCCTGGATGATCCGGTCGTCCTCCTCGGCCGGCTCCTCCACCGCTAGGTGCTTGAACTCGGACAACCCGGTGCCCGCGGAGATGAGGTGACCCATGATCACGTTCTCCTTGAGGCTGCGCAGCTCGTCGCGCTTGCTCCGGGTGGCCGCGTCGGTCAGCACGCGGGTGGTCTCCTGGAAGGAGGCCGCCGAGATGAAGCTGTCGGTCGTCAGGCTGGCCTTGGTGATGCCCAGCAGCAGCGGCTCGAAGGTCGCCGGCTCGAGCTCGGGCTCGCCCTTGGCGCGCAGCTCCATGTTCTTGCGGAGGATCTTCCGGTTGATCTCCTCGACCTCCTGCTTGGTGACCTGCTCGTCCTCGAGGAACGGCGTGTCGCCGGGGTTGAGGATCATGACCTTGCGCAGCATGCGGGACACGATGATCTCGATGTGCTTGTCGTTGATCTTCACGCCCTGCAGACGGTAGACCTCCTGCACCGCGTTCACCAGGTACCGCTGCACCTCGCCGACACCCTTGATGGCCAGGATGTCCATGGGGTTGATCGGGCCCTCGGTGAGGCGGTCGCCGGCCAGCACGTGCTCGCCCTCGTAGGTGCGGACGTGCTTGCCGTGCGGGATGGTGTACTCCTTCTCCACGCCGCCCTCGCCCACCACGGCCACCTTGCGCTGGCCGCGCGTGGTGCCGCGGAACTCGACGACGCCGTCGATCTCGGTGACCGTCGCGGTGTCGCGGGGCTTGCGGGCCTCGAAGAGCTCGGCCACGCGGGGCAGACCGCCGGTGATGTCGCCCGACTGGGAGACCTCGCGCGGGATCTTCGCCAACTGCGTGCCGCCGGCGACCTTGTCGCCGTCGCTGACGAGCAGGAAGGCGCCCGTGGGCAGGATGTACTCGGCCATCTTCTTGCCGGTCTTGGCGTTCATGATCTGGATCGCCGGGTGCACGCTCTTGTCCGCGCTCTCGACGATGACCGGCTGCTTCATCTTCGTCTTCTCGTCGAGGTCGACGCTGAGGGTCAGGCCCTCGATGATGCCGCTGAAGGCCACGATGCCGTTGTCCTCGGCGAGGATGAAGTCGGCGAACGGGTCCCACTCGAAGATGGGATCGCCGGCCTTCACCTTGGCGCCGTCCTTCACCATCACGATGGCGCCGTAGGGCAGCGTCATCTGCGAGCGGGTGATGCCGGAATCGAGGATCAGGCTCAGCTCGCCCTTGCGGCCGATCGAGACCATCTCCTTGTCCGCGTTCCGGACCAGGTTGACGTCCTTGTTGAAGACGATCTTGCCCGTGGCCGCGGCCTTCTTGACGGTCTGCTCGACGATGCGGCTGGCCGTACCACCGATGTGGAACGTCCGCAGCGTGAGCTGCGTGCCCGGCTCGCCGATGGACTGGGCGGCCATGACGCCGACCGGCTCGCCGATGTCGACCAGCTTGTGCTCGGACAGGTTGTAGCCGTAGCACAGGGCGCAGATGCCGCGGCGGCTCTCGCAGGAGAGCACCGAGCGCATCAGCACGCTCTGCACGCCGGAGTCCTCGATCTTCATGGCCAGCTCGCGGTCGATGACCGAGCCGGCCTCGGCGATGACCGAGCCGTTGCCGTCGATGACGTCCTCGGCCGAGGCGCGGCCGATGACGCGCTCGCTGAGGGACTCGATGGTCTTCTCGCCCTCCTTGAGCGCCTCGATCTCGACACCGCGCAGGGTGCCGCAGTCGTGCTCGGTGACGACGATGTCCTGGGCCACGTCGACGAGGCGGCGGGTCAGGTAACCGGCGTCGGCCGTCTTGAGGGCGGTGTCGGCCAGACCCTTGCGGGCGCCGTGCGTCGAGATGAAGTACTCGAGCATGGTCAGGCCCTCGCGGAAGTTCGCGATGATCGGCTGCTCGATGATCTCGCCGAAGCCACCGGTGATCTTCTTCTGGGGCTTGGCCATCAGCCCGCGCATGCCGGCCAGCTGCTTGATCTGGTCGGCCGAGCCACGGGCGCCCGAGGCGTTCATCATGTACACCGGGTTGAAGCCCTGGTCGTCGGCGCTGAGGTGCTCGAACATGCGGTCCCGGACCTCGTTGGTCACCTGGGTCCACTTGTCGATCACCTTGTTGTAGCGCTCGCGGTTGGTGATGACGCCGTCGCGGTGGTCGCGCACGTAGCCGTCGACGACCTTCTGCGCCGCCTTGATGATGTCGACCTTCTCGGGCGGGATGATGATGTCGTCGATCCCGATCGAGATGCCGCCTTCGGTGGCGTGGTGGAAACCCAGCTCCTTGAGGCGATCCAGGAAGTCCATGCACGCCGTCATGCCGAGCTTGGCGTGCACGTCGGCGACGATCCGCGAGAGGTCCTTCTTGTTCAGGGCCTTGTTCACGTAGCCCATCTCGTCCGCGAGGATCTCGTTGAAGAGCACCCGGCCGATGGTCGTCTCGAGGGTGCCGAGGTCGCCGCCGAAGCGGATCTTCACCAGGGCGTGCTTGTCGATGATGCCGGCCTCGTAGGCCGCGTGGGCGTCGGCCACGTCGGCGAAGCCCTTGCCCTCGCCCTTCGCGCCGGGACGGTCGAGCGTGAGGTAGTAGCAGCCGAGCACCATGTCCTGGCTGGGCGACGCCACCGGCTCGCCGCTGGCCGGCGAGAGGATGTTCAGCGGCGAGAGCATCAGCAGACGCGCCTCGAGCTGGGCCTCGTAGCCGAGGGGCACGTGCACGGCCATCTGGTCGCCGTCGAAGTCGGCGTTGAAGGCGGTGCAGACCAGCGGATGGATGCGGATGGCCTTGCCCTCGATCAGCACCGGCTCGAAGGCCTGGATGCCGAGACGGTGCAGGGTCGGGGCGCGGTTCAGCAGCACCGGGTGGTCCTTGATGATCTCCTCGAGGATGTCCCAGACCTCGGGGCGCTCCTGCTCGACGAGCTTCTTGGCGCTCTTGACGGTCTGGACGTAGCCCTTCTCCTCCAGCTTGCGGATGATGAACGGCTTGAACAGCTCG
>JAGRNP010000115.1 GCA_020440705.1 bacterium
CTGCGCACCGGCCGCCCCGCCGTCGACCCCGCGGCCCTCGCCGCGCGCGTGCGCCACGCCCTGCCGGCGGCAAGCGCGGAGGCGCCCTGAGATGAGTGTCTTCGCCGGTCTCTTCACCGGATCCGGTGGGCCCCTCGAGCGGCCCCGCCGCGCGACCCTCTTCCCCCCGGCCCAGGTCGTGGTCGTGGCGCTGGCGGCGGCGCTGCTGCGCGTCGCGTTCTGGCAGCTCGCCCGGTCTTCGGCCTTCCTGCACACGCCCGTGGTCGACGGCTCGTTCTTCGACATCTGGGCCCGGACCCTGGCCGAGGGGCGGGTCTTCCAGGAGCAGGCCTTCTTCAAGCCGCCGCTCTACGCCTGGGTGCTGGCCTTCCTCTATCGCCTCGGTTGCGACCTGGCCACGGTGCAGGTGCTGCAGCTGGGCGTGGGGGTGGTCACGAGCGTGCTGCTGCTGGGCGTCGCGCGGACGGTGCTGCCGCCGCGGCAGGCCTTCGCCGCGGCGCTCGCCACGGCGCTGCTGCCGATCCTGCCCTTCTTCGAGGTGCAGCTGCTGGCCGAGCCGTGGACGCTGGCCCTTTCGCTGGCGGGCCTGCTGCCGATCCTGCTGGTGATCGGCGGCCGCGCGGCCGCGGGCTGGCGCACCCTCGGGGCGGCGGGCCTGCTGCTGGGCGTCGCCGCCCTCGGCCGGCCGAACCTGCTGCTCACCCTCGCGGTGACGGTCGGCTGCCTCTGGTGGTGGGGGCGCGGCGGCCGGCTCGCCCCGCGGGCGCTGCTGCCGCTGGTGATCGGGTTCGTCGTGGCCATTTCGCCGGCCACGCTCCACAACCTGCGCCACGGCGAGTTCGTCCTGGTCAGCGCGAACCTGGGCGTGAACCTGTGGACGGGGCAGTCCGACACCGCCGACGGCGTCTCGGCCATTCCCGTGGGCGTGCAGTGGGACGACATGCAGCTGCGGTCGCGGCAGGCGGGGGCCGAGAAACCCGGCGCCTCGTCGCGCTACTACACCCGCGAGACCCTCGGCTGGATCGCGGCCCATCCCGGCCGCACGGCGGCGCTGCTGCTGAAGAAGGCGGTGCTCATCGGCAACGCCTATCCGGGGCGCAACAACATCAACCCGCTGTGGCTGGCGCGCGAGGACGGAGTCTTCCTGCTGGCGCGGTGGTGGCCGGGCACCTGGCTGCTGCTGCCGTTCGCCATCGTCGGACTGGTCTTCGCCGGGCGCGGAGAGGCGCCGTGGTGGCTGCTGAAATGGCTGGTGCTGACGCAGGCGGCGGCGATCCTGCCCTTCTTCGCGGCCGTCCGCTTCCGGCAGCCGTTGCTGCCCCTGCTCGCGCTCTTCGCCGTGGCCGGGGCCGTGCTGCTGGTGCGCCGTGCGGGAGCCGCACGCCTGGCGGCGCTGGCGGTGTTCGTCGCGGCGGCGGTGTACGTCAACGTCGACTGGTACGGCCTGGGCGACGCGCGCTGGCTGGCCCGCGACCACTTCAATCGGGCGCTGATCGAGCTGCGCGGCTACGCGGGCGCCCGTCCCGATCCGGCCGCGGCCGAGCGGCACTTCCGCGCGGCCCTCGAACTCGACCCCGACGACGTCGACTTCAACGAGCGGTATGGCGCCCTGCTCCTCGGCCAGGCGCAGCCCCTGGTCCAGGAGATCCGGCGGCGGGCCGAGGCGGGGAGCGCCTTCGACGAACTCGTGCCCCGGGCCGACGGCCTCCTGCGTGCGGCGGCCGACCGGCATCGGCGGGCGACGGCCGCGTATCCGCGCTCGTTCCGGTCGTGGGCGAATCTCGGCACGGCCCGCATGTGGAGCGGCGATCTGGTCGCGCTGCAGGCCCGTCAGGCCCTGGCGCGGAGCGACACCACGGCCGCCCGGGATCTGGCGGAGAGCGCCTTGGCGGCGTACGAGGACGCGAACCGCTCGCTGCAGACCAGTCTCGGGATCGACGGCACCCAGCGTGAGCTCGGTCGTCAGATGCAGATGGTGGCCGGGGCCGTGCTCGAACTGCCGCCCCTCGGCGAGCGGATCCCCGCCCTGCAGGAGCGGGTGCGGACCGGCCAGGGAGGCCGCCGGTGAGCCGCCTGCTCCGGGCCATCGCCTTGACCCTGCTGACGGCAGCCCTGTGCGGCGCGCCCGCCGGCGCCGCCCGCGCGACCGACCCCGAGGAGGGCGCGGTGCTCGATGCGGCCCGCGGCGAGAAGGTCGGACGCGTGCCGCGCGTGCCCTGGATCACGGGCGTCTCCTGGTCCGACATCGTGAGCCGCGCGGGCGACGAGGGCCGACCGCTCCTGGTCGACTTCACCGCCACCTGGTGCGGCCCCTGCAAGCTGCTCGACGTGATGGTCTTCACCGAGAAGGCCGTCATCGCCGAACTCGACAGCGTGGTCACCTTCCAGGTCGACATCGACAAGCCGGAGTACGCCGAGCTCAAGGCCCGCTTCGGGGTCGACGCCGTGCCCACCATCGCCTGGTGCACGCCCGACGGCGAACTCGTCGACAGCTTCAGCGGCTACGTGTCGTCGCGGCAGTTCCTGGAGATCGTGCGCGGATGGCGGCAGAACCGCTCCATCGATCGGGTGCTGAGCGACCGCCAGACGGCATCGCCCCAGGACGTCGAGGTGCTGCTCGACGTGGCGCGGCGCCAGGCCGAGCGCGGACGCGTGCGCGAAGCCGACGTGCTGTACCGGCGGGTGCTCAACCTGCGGCATTCCGCTCCGCCGGCCGAGGTTGCCCAGGGCCTGCTGGGGCTCGCGCGCCTGGCCCAGGCGGACGGCCGTCCCGACGAGGCCCGCCGTCTGGCCGCCCGCGTGGCCGACCTCGCTGCCGGAGGGGGTGCGCCGGCGATGGGTCAGTCCGATGCCGCCCGCACCGAGCGGCTCCTCGAGGCAGCGCTCTTCCAGGAGAGCATCGGCGACACCCTCGGCATGCTCGCCTCGTTCCGGACCCTGGCCGAGCGCGACGACCGCAATGTCGTCGCCCTGCACGGCTATGCCCGTGCCACGGTGCGCACGGGACGCGAACTGCCGGCCGGCACCAAGGCGGCCCTGCGCGCGACGGTGTACGGCGACGACGACCCGGATGTGGTCAGCACCCTGGCCGCCTGCTACTTCGCGCGGGGGATGGTCTCGCGGGCGATCCGGTGGCAGGAGAAGGCCGTGGCCGCCGCGCCCCACACCCAACGCTACCGCGACGAGCTGGACGTCTATCGGGCGGCCCGCGGCGAAGCGCCCGCCGGTCGTTCGCGCCGGGCGGTCCGCAGCGGCCACTGACCGGCCTCGGCAGCCTTCGGCCGGGGGTGCCGTCCGGTCCGACCGACCCTAAAGATCATGGTCCTGAAAAAGAGGCCGGCTCCGCGAAGCGGAGCCGGCCAAACGGCATGCCGGTGGGGGATTGGAGGGAGATACCGACAAGCCGCAAAGTCACTGATGGTGATGGAATCTTGAATTCTCCCTCCCGAATTCTTCATGATATAGTAGAAGATCCGCAGTCGTTCGGCAACCGGAAAAAGCCGTTTTCGGCCTCGATCGACGAAATTAATTTATTTTCCCGCTTTGTTTTTGCTTTTTGGTGTTGCAATGAGATCACGAAAACGAGATAAATCAAAATTGCAGAACGGCGACCTGGTCATGGACCCCGGTTTTTCCGTCCGCGTGATTTTCTGATTTGCCATCAGAACCGGACCGAAAAGACCCGGGATTTCGCTGGGAAATTCCCGGGCCTCTTCATTGAGTGTAATCTTTATCTAGCGGTACGTTTTTTCTGTCTGTCTTTTGTAAAGGTAGTAGGCCAGCGGAATGACCACCACCGTCAGCACCGTCGACAGCAGCGAACCCATCATCAGCGAGATCGCCAACCCCTGGAAGATGGGGTCGAAGACCATCACGAACGAACCGGTCACGACTGTGCCGGCCGTCAGGGCGATGGGCAGAAAACGCACGGCGCCCGCTTCGATCACGGCCTCCTTGAGTTCGAGCCCGTCCTTCAGCCGGGCCTCGATGAAATCGATCAGCAGCACGCTGTTGCGCACCATGATGCCCGCCAGGGCGATCACGCCGATCATCGAGGTCGCGGTGAAGAAGGCCCCGAACATCAGGTGGCCGGGAATGATGCCCACCAGCGTCAGCGGAATGGGGATCATCATCAGGATCGGCACCGTGAAGTTCTGGAACATGCCCACGATGAGCAGATAGATGATCACCAGCACGACGGCGAAGCTCACGCCCAGGTCGCGGAAGACCTCGTACGTGATGTGCCACTCGCCGTCCCACTTCATGACGTAGTTCTCCTCGGTGAGCGGCTGCACCGTCGACAGCTGCTCGATCTCCGTGCCGTCGGGCATGGTCAGCTCGGCGATCTTCTTCTTCATGTCGAGGATCGCGTACACCGGCGACTCGAGCTCGCCCGCCACGTCGGCCGTCACGTACACCACCGATTTCAGGTTGCGGCGGTGGTGGCTCTTGTGGCCCACCGACTCCTCGACCTTCACCACGTCCGACAGCGGAATGAGCGCCCCGGCCCGGCTGTAGATGTACAGGTCGCGCAGGCTCTCGGTGCTCGAGCGGTCGGCCACCGGCAGACGCACCGAGATGGGCACCGGTTCGCTGGCCGGATCGATGTGCACCAGGCCGGCGTCGTGGCCGTTGAGGGCCACGCCGAGGGTCATGCTCACCTGCTGGGTGCTGACGCCCCGCACGGCCGCCCGGTCGGTGTCGACCTTCATCTCGTAGCGTTTCTGGTCGCCCTCGACCCACCAGTCGACGTCGACGACGCCCGGCGTGCTCTCGAAGACCTGCTTGATCTGCTCCGCGGCGGCGATGCGCCCCTCGAACGTCGGGCCGTACACCTCGGCCACGAGGGTCGAGAGCACCGGCGGTCCGGGCGGCACTTCGACGACCTTCACCGCGGCGCCGAAGCGGTCGGCGATCGCCACGATGGGGCCGCGCACGCGCTTGGCCAGGGCGTGGCTCTGGTCCGCGCGCTGGTCCTTGTCGACCAGATTGACCTGGATGTCGGCCACGTTCGGCCCCTGGCGCATCATGTAGTGGCGCACCAGGCCGCTGAAGTTCACCGGCGCGGCCGTGCCCGCGTAGATCTGGTAGTCCGTCACCTCGGGCTGGGTGCCCAGGTAGTCGCCGATCTCCCGCGCGAGCTGGGTCGTCGTCTCGAGGGTCGTGCCCTCGGGCGTGTCGATGATGACCTGGAACTCGCTCTTGTTGTCGAAGGGCAGCATCTTCACCTGCACCGTGCGGGTCACGAAGAGCAGGGTCGAGGCGGCCGTCAGCAGGCCGACCACGATCAGCGCCATGACGCCCTTGCGCGGCGAATCGATCAGCGGCCGCACCAGCCGGTTGTAGGTGCGGTAGATGGCCGTGCTGCGCGTCATGTCGTCGTCGACGCCGTCGGCGCCCAGGGTGCCCTCGCCCGGCTGGTCCTCGCGGAAGTGCTGCTTCGGCTTGAGCAGTCGCACCGCGAGCCAGGGCGAGATCGTCAGGGCCACCAGCAGCGAGAAGACCATGGCCAGCGAGGCGCCGATGGGCATGGGGGCCATGTACGGGCCCATGAGTCCCCGCACGAAGGCCATGGGCATCATCGAGGCGATCACCGTCAGCGTGGCCAGGATGGTCGGGTTGCCGACCTCCTGGATGGCGCCGAGGGCGGTCTTCAGCGAGTTGTTGCCCTTCATCTGGAAGTGCCGGTGCATGTTCTCGACCACGATGATCGTGGCGTCGATGACGATACCGGTCACGAGGATCAGCGCGAAGAGCGTCACCCGGTTCAGGGTGTAGCCCAGGATGTAGTAGATGAACAGCGTCAGGCTGAACGTGGTCGGGATCGACAGGAAGATGATCGTCGCGCCGCGCCAGCCCATGGCGAAGAAGACCACGATCACGGCCAGGAAGATGGCCAGGCCGAGGTTCGAGATCAGGTTCTGGGCCTTGTCGCGGGCCGTCTCGCCGTAGTTGCGCGTGACGGTGATGTTCACCTCGCCGGGGATCAGCGTCCCCTCGAGGCGCTCCACCTTCTGCAGGATCGCGTCGGCCACGCGCGAGGCGTCGCTGCCGATGCGCTTGGCGATGGACAGGGTCACGGCCGCGTGCTCGCTGCCCACGCCGAATGCCGCGGTGTCGATGCCGTTCTCGGCGCCGGCGGGGCCGACGCCCAGGAAGGTGTAGCTGTCGATGTCCGCCGGACCGTCGGTGACCGTGGCCACGTCCATCAGGCGCACGGGCCGCTCCATGAACGAGCCGACCACGAGGTTGCCCACGTCGTCGGCCGAGCGCAGGAACGAGCCGGTCTCGACCAGGAACTGGTTGTTGCCCGCGGCGAAGCTGCCCGAGGGCAGGTTCGTGTTCTGCATCTGCAGCGCCGGCAGGATCGACAGGGTCGTGATGTTGAAGGCGGCCATGCGCTGGGGGTCGAGCTCGACGCTCACGGCGCGCTTGCGCCCGCCCATGATCTCGATGACCGACACGTCGCTGATCGAGGCGATCTCGTTGCGCAGCTCGCCGGCGAGCTGGCGCAGGTCGTAGCCCTCGTAGTCATCGCTCCACAGGGTCAGGGTCATCATGGGCACGTCGTCGATGCTGCGCACCTTGATCAGCGGCGGCGCCGTCATGCCCTGGGGCCAGAGGTCGGCGTTGCCGAAGACCTTGTTGTTCAGCCGCGTGATGGCCGCTTCCATGTCGGTGCCCACCAGGTAGCGGGCGGTGGTCATGGCGAAGCTGGGGAAGCTGGCCGAGTACACGTACTCGACGTCCTCGATCTCCCAGATCTTCTGCTCCATGGGCCGCGTGATGAGGTTCTCGACCTCCTCCGGCGTGGCGCCGGGCATCATCACCATCACGTCGATCATCGGCACGACGATCTGCGGCTCCTCCTCGCGCGGCGTCAGCGTCAGGGCGAAGAGCCCGAGCAGCAGCGTCGCGATGATGAGCAGCGGCGTGATCTTCGAGTTGATGAAGACCTGGGCCAGACCCGTCGCGCCCCCGTAGCGGGGCACCTCGGTGTTCTTGTCGCTCATGTCAGTTCACCACCCTGTCGCCCTCGGCGAGGGGCTGCTCGCTGGCCAGGACCACGCTCTCGGTGCCGTCCAGCCCGGCCAGGACCTCGAAGTCCTCGCCCTGGGGGCGGCCGAGGCGGATCCAGCGCAGGTGGGCCGTGCCGTCGGCGGCGACGACCCAGGCCCCGGTCAGCTGGCCGCGGCGGTGGATCGCCGCGGCGGGCACGAGCACCGCGTCACGCGTGCCGACCGGCACGGTCACGCGGGCGAACATGCCGCTCTTCAGGCGCGGGTCCTGCGTGAGCAGGGCGGCCTCGATGTCGTAGGTGCGGCTGCCCGGATTGGCCGTCTGCACGATCTCCGTCAGGGGGACGCTGTACTCGGCGCCGGCCAGCGAGGTGACCTTCACGTCGACCAGCGTGCCGACCGCCACCGCGGCGATGTCCTTCTCGCCCAGGTGGGCGACGACCTTCATGTCGCCCTCGGTCTCGACCCACAGCAGGGGCATGCCCGGGTTCGCCATGTTGCCGGCCTCGATGCTCTTGCGCGTCACCTTGCCGTCGACCGGCGAGCGGATCTCCAGGTAGCTCAGGTGGACCTGCAGCTCCTTCAGCCCGGCCTCGGCCATGCGCACGCCGGCGCGCGCGCGGTCGCGTCCGGTCAGCACGTCGTCGAGCTGCTGCTTCGAGACGGATTTGTCGGCGTACAGGGCCTCGAAGCGTTTGGCCATCTGCTCGGCGTTGGCCAGCACGGCCTTCGCCTCGGCGATGCCCGCCTCGGCCTGGGCCTTCTTGGCCTTCAGGTCGGTGTCGTCGATGCTGATGAGGAGGTCGCCCTTGGCCACGGCCTGGCCTTCCCGGACGTGCACCTCGCGCACCCAGCCCATCATGCGCGTCGACACCATCACCGTGGTGCCGGCCTCGAGGGCGCCGGTGGCCGTCACGACGTCGGGCACGGCGGCCAGGCGGGCCTGGCCGACGGTGGCGCGCACGTCCTTGGCGGCGGCCGCCGCGACCTCGGCCTTGCCGCCGCAGCCGGCTGCGGCGAGGAGCAGGGCCGACAGGGCCAGCAGCGCGACGCCCGACTTGATGTTCCTGTGGTTCGACATGGGAATCGGTCCTCCTGTTACTGCGCCGCGGCGGTCGTTTCGACCCGCGCCGCACCGGCGAATTCGAGGTTGGCCAGGCCGACGCGGTAGTCGTGCATCGCCTGGACGAGGTTGCCTTCGGCCATGGTGGCGGCCGCCTGGGTGTCGAGCAGGTTGACCATGCTGGCCAGCCCCTCGCGGTACTGGTTGGCGACGATGCGCAGGCCCTCGCGCGCGGCCTGCACCGCGTCCCGGGCCACGAGCACCTTCTCGTGGGCCGCCCGCGCGGCAAGCAGGGCCTCGGTGGCCTGCACCTTCGCCTGCCGCGTCTCGAAGTCGACCATGTGCTCGGCCGCGCGCTTCTGCGCCTTGGCCTTCCTGATCTCGCCGATGTTCTGCATGCCGCTGAAGACATCCCAGGTGGCGTACACGCCGAGGGACCAGCTCTTGGCGTCGCTGCCGAAGAGGTCCTCCTGGCTGTAGAGGTCACGCTGGATGCTCGCGTTGATGTGGGGCAGCAGCGAACCGGTGGCCACGCCGACCATGTTGCCGGCGGCGTTGGCCTCTTCGCGCCGGGCCAGGATGTCGTTGCGGTTCGCGGCGGCCGCGAGGTCGAAGCGGCCGTGCAGCGCCAGGGTCGTCGCCGGGTCCGCCCCGGTCTCGGCGACCACGGGCAGCGGCGTGTCGATGGCCGTCAGCAGCTTGATGTTCTCGCCCGCCACGGCCTTCATGTTCCGCACCTGGATGAGCTGCTGCTTCAGCCCGCTGAGGTACACCTTCGCCTGCAGCAGGTCGGCCTCGGTGGCCATCTCGTTGTCGACCATGGCCTGGGCCTGCCGGACGTGGCCCTCGGCCGACGTCACCGCCGCGGCCATGACCTCCTCGTACGCCGCCGCCAGGGCCAGACCCTCCCAGGCCTGGATGGCGTTGTAGCGCACGGTCTCCCCGGCGCGGGCATGCTTGAATTCCGCCGCCCGGCTCATGGCGTTGGCCGCCTGCTTGCCGTTGAGGCCCATGCCGCCGTTGAAGATCGGCATCATGGCCTGGAAGCGGGTGATGAAGTTGTTGGTCTCGCCCGGATCGTTCAGCAGCACCGGGTTGAAATCGGCCGGCGTCACGCTGCGGTTCTGCAGCTTGAAGCCGAAGCTCGACAGCGCGTCGTCCGAGCGCAGGAAGAACTCGCTGATGCGCACCTGGGGCAGGAAGGCGCGCCACGCGCCCTGGGCGTCGGCCGCGGCCGCGTCGGTCATGGCGCCCGACGCCTGCAGCATCTCGTTCTGCTGCAGCGCCAGGTCGATGACCCGCGCCCGCGTGACGTACAGGGTGTCCTGCCGGACCTCGCCCAGGCGGGCCCAGGCCGCATCGACGGGCGCCGGCACGGTCGGCGCCGGCGGCGCGTCCGCGGCGGCGTCCTGGGCCACGACGACCGGAGCGGTCGTGCCCACGGCCAACGCGGCGAGAACGCCGAAGAGGATGGTTCTGCGGTTCATGTTCGACCTTTCCCCGCTCAGCGGGCCGCGCCGGCGGTTTCCGGAACGCCCAGTTTCTTCAGGATGGTGGCCATCAGGCACCAGTTCGTGAATCCGCTCTGGAAGAGGTTCAGCCCGACGAAGGCCGTGAAGTACAGCCACTTCGGACTGACGAAGTGGGCCAGGGCGAGGCTCGCCAGGACGAACGCGCCGGCGACGATGTGGAGCACGCGATTGACGGTCATCGATTTCCCTCCCGGGGCCGGACCGCGGTCCGGACGGCCATCGCAACATTCCATTTCTGGTTAGTTGCGAATCTTTTAAGATTATGTACTCGGCATATGATAACGCGCCGTGCGCAAAAGTCAAGGCGAGGTGCGGTGATTATTGGATATGAGATATCAGGAGGAGGCGGATCTCAAGCAAATTCTTTGCAATCAACATCCTAGCGTGCCCGTAGGGGTTGGCCGCAGGCTGCCGATCGAGTCGGGCCGGGTGAGGTTCCCCCCAACGTCACCACGTCGCCACCCTGGGAACCCCACCAGGCCGGATCCCGGCCGCGGCCGGGAGCAGGCACGCCGGACCCCGACTCTGCTCATTCCCAACCCTAGTGCCTGCCGCCCGCTCTGTCAGTAAAAAAATGCAAAACATCGAAACTTTGCATATATCACACGGAGACCATGGGATTTCGCTGTTCCGGGGGACCTGTGTATATTGTCGCCCATCACCCGCTGACCGCGCCAACCCCGGAGTCGCCATGTCCGAGAAGTCCAAGCGCCTGCTGATCGTCAACCCCCGCGGTTTCTGCGCCGGCGTCGAGCGCGCCATCGAGGTGGTCGATCGCCTGCTCGAGCGGCACGGGGCGCCCCTGTACGTGCGCAAGGAGATCGTGCACAACAAGGCCGTGGTCGAGGACTTCCGGGCGCGCGGCGTCGTCTTTGTCGACGAACTGGACGAGGTGCCCGACGGGAACACGGTGGTGTTCAGCGCCCACGGCGTGGCGCCGGCCATCCGGGACGAGGCGGCGCGCCGCGGCCTGCGGGCCATCGACGCCACCTGCCCCCTGGTCACCAAGGTGCACCAGGAGGTCGTACGCAACGTGGACCGGGGCCATCCCATGGTGCTCATCGGCCACGCGGGCCACGACGAGGTGCTCGGCACCATGGGCGAGGCGCCCGGTCGCATCACCCTCGTGACCAGCGTCGCCGACGTGGCTCGCCTGCCGTTCCCGGACGACGCGGCCGTGGCCTGCTCGACCCAGACCACCCTCAGCGTCGACGAGACCCGCGAGATCGTCGCCGCGCTGCGCGAGCGGTACCCGAACCTGGTGGAGCCGCCGAAGAGCGACATCTGCTATGCGACCCAGAACCGGCAGGACGCGGTCAAGGCCCTGGTGGCCGAGGGCATCGGCCATCTGCTCGTGGTCGGCTCCGAGACCAGCAGCAACAGCCGCCGCCTCTGCGAGGTGGCCGAGAACCAGGGCGTGCCGTCGTCGCTGATCGACGGGCCGGACGACATCGACCTCGCGGCGCTGGATCCGGCCGGCGACGTGGGGCTGACGGCGGGCGCCTCGGCGCCGGAGCACCTGGTCCAGGCCGTGGCCGCCCGGCTCGCCGACGCCGGCTGGACGACCACCGAACTGGTCACGCTCGAGGAGAACGTCCGTTTCAGCTTGCCCCAGGAGTTGCACTGATCCACCTTTTACCTCAAATTGGACCGGCATACTCTTTATCTATCAAGCTTTGCATCAAATAAACTTTGACATCCCTCCATTGTGACATTACCATGTCAAAGACCCCCGATTTCCGTGTCTTTCGCGCAATTGAAGAGTGTCATCATGGAAAAGAAGCTCTATGAAATGCAGGCCGAGCTCTGCAAGACGCTGTCGAATCCCAAGCGACTCGAGATCCTGGACATCCTGAAGGAACGGGAAGAGATCTCGGTGAACCATCTGGCCGAGATGCTGGAGATCCCGAAGGCCAACACCTCCCAGCACCTGGCGGTGCTGCGCCAGGCGGGCGTCGTGGCGACGCGCAAGGACGGCATCAACGTCTACTACAGCCTGAAGTCGGCCAAGATCTCCGAGGCCTGCTCGCTCACGCGGCAGATCCTGCTCGAGCGCCTCGAAGACCACGTCAGCCTGTCGGATCTGATCAAGCAGAACGGCAACTAGGCCCGGGCCGCGGCCTTCAGGCGCCGCACCAGAGCTGCGGCCGCATCGGTCGTCAGGTCGCCCGCCGCCAGGGCCGGCGCCACCGCCGCCAGGCATCCCGCCAACAGATCGGCCTCGTCCCGTCGCGGACGGTCGTCCACGTGACCGGCGCGCTCCAGGGCTTCCTGGAGCGCGTCTTTCTTGTCCTGACGCAGGCGCTTCACGTCGCCGGCCTGCAGCCGGGCGAGGAAGGCGTCGGCGTCGCCCGCCACCTCGGCGACGAGTGCCGTCGCCGCGTCCAGCATGAGATCCGACAGGATCCCGAACCCCGCCAGGTCGCCGGCCTCCAGCGGGCGGCCGCGACCGATCCGCCAACCGTCCCGGAAGCTGCGCCACACCGCGATGCGGGCCTCGGTGCCGCGCCGCGTCGCCGCGTCGACCACGCCCGCCCGTTCCAGGGCGGCGCCGTTGCGCTGCCACTGGCCGACGGTGCGCACGCCGCCCCGCGCGAGGGCGTCGACCACGGCGAGGTCGTCGCGCCAGAGGTGGAACACGTCGAGGTCGGCGACGCTGCGCCACGGCCGCACCGGGGTCACGCCCAGGCGTTCGGCGTATGTCGCCGCGTCCAGGCCGGTCGGCGACG
>JAGRNP010000116.1 GCA_020440705.1 bacterium
TCAGCGCCCCGGCCTACACCAGGAAATACATGGACTGAGATGTCGCTGCTCGGTCGTTTCCTGGGGGGAGGGCGCAACAAGGCCTATGCCGAAGGGGTGACCCACCTCGAGGAAGGCCGCTTCGCCGCCGCGGTCGATTGCCTGCGGGTGGCGGCCCTCGGCGATTCGGGCACCCCATCGGGCTCCCTCGCGAGCTTCCACTTCCGGCAGGCCCTCCTCAGGGAGGGCCGCCGTCTTTTGCGGTCCGAGCAGAAGGCCGCGGCCGTGCCCTACTTCGCCGAAGCCGTCAAGCTGTGGGACCAGTATCCGGACCTGCACTGCCTGCTCGGCGCGGCGCAGGGGCTGGCCGGCGACTGGGACCGCGGGCTGGACGAGGCGCGCCGGGCCCTGCGCCTGAATCCGGACTACGCCGAAGCCCGCCTGCTCGAAGCGGTGGCCCTGCAGCAGGCCGAGCGCCTGCGCGAGGCGGCCGACAGCCTGAACAAGCTGGTCGAGTCGGGCCGGCGGGTCGATCACTGGCTCATCGCCGGCCTGACCGAACAGGGGCCCTTCACCGACCGGACGCTGCCCGGCGACCTCGCCGGACTGCTCGAGCGCAGCCTGAGCGGCCAGTCGGAGAAGGAAGAGGTCGCCTCGGCGGTGGCCCTGTGCCGCGCCGGCAAGTGGGAGGACGGGCTCGAACGCTTCGCGGCCCTCGTCGAGCGGCGCCCGCGCTACCCGGACTACCGGACCCGCCACGCGGCGGCGCTGTTCCAGGTGGGGCGCAACGACCAGGCCCTGGCCGAGGTCGAGGCGGCCCTGGCCCTGAACGACGCGTACCGCACGGCGGTCGACCTGAAGGGCCTGATCCTGGCCGACACCGGCCGCCTGCGCGAGGCCGCGGCCTTCCTGGCCGAGGCCGACGGGAACCTGGCCGACGCCAAGCCCGCCAGCACCCACGAGGCCATGTTCGCCGCCTATCTGCGGGCGGTGCTGGCCCTGCTGTCCGGCCGCCCCGATTCGGTGCGCGACGTGCTCGGCGAGTGGCCCGAACTGCCCCGCAACTTCGCGCGGGCCGAGCTGCTCCTGGCCGCGGCCGAGGACCTGACCGGGCAGCCGGCGCCGGCCCACCGCCGCCTGGCCGCCCTGGCCGCCGAATGGAGCGCCGAACCGCTGTACGCCTTCCTGCTCGCCTGCGCCCACCTGGCTCATGACCGCCCCCAGGACCTGGCCGGTGTGCTCGGGCGGTGGCCCGCGGCCGGTCGAGACGAGACCGACGACCGCCCGCTGTACCTCGAGGCCCTCATGGCCGTGCGCCAGGGGCGGGTGCCGCCCATGCCGGACCCGGCGGAGGACGATCGGACCGACGCCGACGCCGACAGCGGCGGCAAGGGCGACCCGGCCGGGGAGCGCGCCTCCGGCGGCGGCATCGACGACTGGGCGTGGCGCCTGCTGCGGGCCCGGTCGGAGTTCCTGCAGGGGGCGGACACGCGCTGCTGGGCCACGTGCGAGGCCCTGGTGGCCGAGGGGGCGGCGAGCGAGGACCTGGTGCGGCTGCAGACCCGCGCGGCGGTCACCGCCACCGGCGACGTGCCCGCGGACTGGAGCCCGGCGCCGGTGCTGCCGGCGGCCGTGCTGGCGCCGGCGGTGCATCTGGCCGTGAACCGGGATCGCGCCGACGACGCGGCCGGCCGCGTGGCCTCGCTGCGGCGGCTGCAACCGGAAGTGCTGGCGGGTTACTGGCTGGACGCGGCGTTCTGGCTGCAGCCGGTCCGGGGCTGGATCGCCTGAGCCGCGCTCAGGCGGGCTGGGTCGAGACGGCCAGCAGGCGGCGCACCTCGGCCGAGAGGACGTCCAGGTCGTAGGGCTTGTTCATGTAGGCGTCGGCCTGGTACTGGAAGCCGCGCACCTTGTTGCGCTCGTCCTCGCTGGCCGTGAGGATCATGATCGGGACCTCGGTCATGGTCATGATGGAGCGGACGCGCTTGAGGAAGCCGAAGCCGTCCATGACGGGCATCATCAGGTCGAGGATGACCATGTCGGGGGCGTTCTCGCGGGCGGAGCGGAACCCCTCGGCGCCGTTGCCGGCCTCGGTCACCTCGTAGCCCTCGCTGTGCAGCTGCAGCTTGAGGATCGTGCGGAGGTCCGGATCGTCCTCGACGATCAGGATTCGGGGTTTCGCGGCGTCCGTCATGGCAGTATCTTAACCCTTCCTGGTGGGGGAACCGCGGCCGGTTCCCGCGTGTTTCTCCCTCCGATATCGGTTTCCCGGCCCGGGACTTGAACCCGAATCCACCCGCTCCCCGAGGTGTCGTCTTCCATGCGCTGCGACCGCGTCCGCCCTTTTGCCGCCGTTCTTCCGCTCCTGCTGGGCCTGTCGCTGCTGCCCGCGGGGCCGGCGGCGGGCCAGGATGACCCGGCGGCGCCCCCGGCGGCCACCGCGACCGACGATTGCAGCGAAGGCAAGGCCCTGTACCGCAGTGCCCGCTTTCCGGAGGCCCGCGCGGCCCTGCAGCGCTGCCTCGAGGCCAACGGCCCCGCGGTCGACGTGCTGCTGCCCCTGGTGGTCATGGGCGTGCAGGCCGGGCGGCTGACCGAAGCCGTGGAGTACGGCGCGGCGGCGGTGGAGACGGCGCCGAACGATCCGGAGGCCCGCTACTGGTACGGGCGGGCCCTCCTGCGGGCCGAGCGCCCCGCCGACGCCAAGGCCCAGTGGGAGGCCGGCCTGGCCAACGGCGTCGACCACGTGGGGCTGCTGGAGGGGCTGGCGCGGCTGGCCCTGGCCGAGGGCGAACCGGCCAAGGCCTACCAGCTGCTCACCCAGATGCAGCGGCTCGGCACCGACGAACCGTGGCTCGATCGCCTGATGGCCGACATCGCCGCCGGCAAGGGCCTCTGGACCCAGAGCCTCGGCCACCTGGAGGCGGCCATGGCCCGCGAGGGCGGCGGCAGCGCCACCGACCTGCTGACGGCCTCGGAGCTGAGCATCCTGGCCGGGCGCAAGGAGGCCGCGGTGGGGTTCTGCCGCGAGGCCGTGGCCCGCGAGCCCGGCGCCGCCACCTACGGCGGTCTGGGCGAGGCGTTCTTCGCTCTCGAGCAGGTCGACTCGGCCACGGTCTACCTGCGGCGGGCCATCGAGCAGGATCCGGACAACGCCCGCTTCCGCTTCAACCTCGCCAACGCGCTCGAGGTCTCCGGACAGGTCGAGGAGGCCGACTACCACTTCCGGGTCTTCCTGCAGCAGGTGCCCGAGGATCCCGTCGGGCACTTCAACTACGGCATCCACCTGGAGAAGATGGGGCGCACGGCCGAGGCCCTCGACGAGGTGAGCCAGGCCATCAGCCTCGATCCGCGCATGCTCACCGCGCGGGTGGTGCGGATCCAGCTGCTCGAATCGCTCGGACGCTGGGACGAGGCGCTGCTCGACCTCGGCACATTGCGCGACCTGGACAAGGCGAACCAGGCCGACCTGGCGGCCTGGCAGGACCGCCTCGTGGCCGAGCGCGACGCGGCCCTCGGGCAGACCAACGCGGGCCTCGTGCACCTGCAGCATCTGGTGCTGGGCTCGGCCGACGTGGTCGAGCTGGTGCAGAAGGAGCTGGCGGCGGGGAAGGACTTCACGTCGCTGGTGGTGCGGTTCTCGAGCGGGCCGGCGGCGGCGCGGGGCGGCGACATCGGGTGGGTCGATCCGGAGCAGATGCTGGCGCCGCTGGGGGAGGCCATCGCCGCCCTGGGCATGAACGAGATCAGCCCTCCGATAGAATCGAAAGGGCTGTATCACATTTTCAAGAGAATTCCGTAGACGCCGCGGCGTCTCGAGCGTCGGGGGGCCTGGGGGCGGGCCGCGGTGCGGTGCCGGCTCAGACGACCTTCTTGACGCTGCCCGTACGGATGCACCGGGTGCACACGTAGCCGCGCTGCACCTTGCCGTCCATCTCGAAACGGATCTTCTGCAGGTTGGGCAGCCAGCGATGACGGGTCTGGTTGTGCGCGTGGCTCACACGATTCCCGTACTGCGGGCCCTTGCTGCAGATCGAGCACTTCCTGCTCATGGGTCGTTCCTCCTGGGAGTTGAATTCACAGGTCGGGCAATTTAACATCCCGATCGGTGCTCAGCAAGAATTTATCTCAGGGGAAGGGCTCCCGGTGCGGGGGCCGCCCGGACCCGCGGAAAGCCATGAAACCGGAATTCAGCCTCGCCACCCCCGTCCAGTTCCTCAAGTCCGTCGGACCCGCCCGGGCCCGGGCCCTGACCCGCCTCGGCATCGCGACCGTGGGCGACCTGCTGGCCCACTACCCCCGCCGCTACTTCGACCGCACGAGCTGCCAGCCCATCGGCCGGGCCCGCCCCGGCCAGGAGATCACCGTCCTGGGCGAGGTGCTCACCTGCAGCGACCGCCGCACCCGGCGGGGCGGCAACCTGCTGACGGTCACCCTCGGCGACGACACGGGCGTGGTGTTCTGCGTGTGGTTCAACCAGAAGTTCCTGCAGCAGCAGTTCAAGCCGGGCCGCAAGGTCATGGCCAGCGGCGTGGTGCAGTTCCACGGCGGGCGACCGCAGCTGGCGCATCCGGATTTCGAGGTGCTCGAGGCCCCGCCGGAGGGCGCGGACGCCACGCCCGGCCTGCACACCGGCCGCATGGTGCCCGTCTACGGCCTCACGGCGGGCATCGGGCAGTATTGGCTGCGGGGGCTGATCGACCAGGCCCTGACCCGCGCCGAGGCCCGCCACGCCGAGAGCCTGCCGCCCGAACTCGTGCGCCGGCATGGGTTTCCGGGGCGCGGCGAGGCCCTGCGCAACATCCACTTCCCCGCCGACCGCGGCGCCCTCGCGCGGGCCACGGCCCGCCTCAAGTACGAGGAGCTCTTCGCGGTGCAGATGCTCATGGCGCTGCGCCGGCGGGCGCACCGGCAGGAGGCGGGCATCCGCCTCGACCGTCCGGGCGACCTGACCCCGCGGCTCGTGCAGGGGCTGCCCTTCGAACTGACCGGGGCCCAGCGGCGGGCCCTGAAGGAGATCCTGGCCGATCTGCGCTCGGGGCGGCCCATGCACCGGCTGCTGCAGGGCGACGTGGGCTCGGGCAAGACCCTCGTGGCCCTGATCGCGGCGCTCTTCGTGATCGAGCAGGGGCACCAGGCGGTGCTGATGGCGCCGACCGAGGTCCTGGCCCGGCAGCACGGCCGGGGGGTGAGCGGCCTGTGCGAGCAGGTGGGCGTGACCGTCGAGACCCTGACCGGCAGCACCCCGGCGGCGCAGCGGCGGGCGATCCTGGCCGGGGTGGCGGCCGGCGAGATCGATCTGCTGGTGGGCACCCACGCCGTGATCCAGGACGACGTCCGCATCCCGCGGCTGGCCCTGGCCATCGTCGACGAGCAGCACCGCTTCGGCGTGCGCCAGCGGGGCGCCTCGGGGGCGGCGGCCGAGACGGGGCTGCCGGCCCACCTGCTGGTCATGAGCGCCACGCCCATTCCCCGCAGCCTCTCGCTCACCCTGTACGGCGACCTCGACCTGTCCCTCATCGACGAGCTGCCGGCCGGCCGCCAGCCCATCGAGACCCGCCTCGTGCGGGAGAAGGACGAGGACGACGTGTGGGAGGGCTGCCGGCGGGAAATGGCGGCCGGGCGCCAGGCCTACGTCATCTCGCCGGTTATCGAGGAGACCGAGGGGCAGGACCTCAAGGCCGCCACGGTCGAGTTCGAACGGCTGCGCGACGAGGTCTTTCCCGAGTTCGCGGTGGCCCTGCTGCACGGCAGGCTCAAGCCGCGGGAAAAGGAGGCCGTCATGGACGCCTTCGCCCGCGGCGAGGTGCAGCTGCTGGTGGCCACGACGGTGGTCGAGGTGGGGGTCGACGTGCCCAACGCCACAGCCATGGTCATCCACAACCCCGAGCGGTTCGGACTGGCCCAGCTGCACCAGCTGCGGGGCCGCATCGGGCGCGGCCGGCACCGCAGCCGCTGCTGGCTGCTCTGCGACCGCTACCTCGGCGAGGAGAGCTTCGCCCGCATCCGCTTCTTCGCCGACCACGCCGACGGATTCGCTCTAGCCGAAGAGGACCTGCGCCTGCGCGGACCCGGCGACGCGTGGGGGGTGCGCCAGAGCGGGGCGCCGGGTTTCCGGCTGGTCAACCCATTGCGGGACAAGGATCTGGTCAAGGTCTGCCGCGACGACGCCCGGGCCTTCCTGGCGGCCGATCCGGACCTGTCCAGCCCGGCGGGGCGGCTCATCGCCCAGGCCCTGCGGGAGACCTGCGGGCGGGCGCTGCCCCTGCAGGCGGGTTGACGGCCGCCGCCGGCCGTCTAGGCGACCGATCCGCTCCGGTACCGCGCGCTTAAATCCTGCAAAAAACCTTGCTTAATCGGCCGGATGCCGGTATATTCGGGCGGTCTCGGAGTCCCCCCAATCACCGGTGGACTGTTTGAGGTGGGTGTAAGCCCACTTTTTTTGTACGTGGAGGAACGACGGAATTGGCCGACGGCCGGCGCCCTGCAGCGGAGGGGACCCCGGGTGGGCGTCCCGAGCCGGGAGCCCAGCGCGCCCGGGTGCTCGCGCTGCTCGAGCCCGAGCTCGCGGCCGACGGGTTCGACCTGCTGGACGTGCGCATCTTCCAGGGCGGGGGCCGCTTCCAGGTGCGGATCTACGTCGATCTGATCGCTGAAGAGCCCGCCGCCGCCGACGACGATGCGGCCGACGCCGACGCCCCGCTGACGGGCATCTCCCTCGACGAGGTGGCGCGCGCCTCGCGCACCGCGGGCATGCTCCTCGAAGAGGCCGACCTCTTCGCCGACCGCTACGTCATCGAGGTGTCCTCGCCCGGGATCCGGCGGCCCCTGCGCACCGCGGACCATTTCCGGCGCGCGGTGGGGCAGCGGGTCGACCTGAAGCTCCGCGGCCGCATCCGGCTGCGCGGCGTGCTGCAGGGCGTGGGCGCCGACGCGCTCGACCTGACGGTGCCGGGCGGAGGCGGGGGCGCGGCTCCGACTGCGGCTTCGAGCGAGACTCCGACCGGATCTCCGACCGGAACTCCGACCGGAACTCCGACCGGAACTCCGACCGGAACTCCGACCACGACCCGGGTCGCCTTCGGGCAGATCCTCGAGGCGAACCTCGACCCGGATTTCGACGTGCAGGCGATCATCAACGCCGATCGCCGCGAGCGCAAGGAAACGAAGCGGCAGGAGCGTGCCGCGAAGAAGACGGGCCGCAAGAAGAGCCGGCCCAGGGACAAGCGGAAGACCGACGCGGGGCCGGCCGAAGGCTAGGACCCGACGACGCACCGGCCCCGGCCGGCGGGAGAACGCGCATGGATCACACCATCCTCAATGCCCTGAGTGAGATCACCAGGGAGAAGAACATCGACAAGAGCATCATCATCGAGTCGCTCGAGGCGGGGCTGCAGTCGGCCGCGCGCAAGAAGCTGGGTTCCGAGGCGAACATCGACGCCCGCGTGAACCTGGACACGGGCGAGATCGAGATCGAGCAGGTCAAGACCGTCGTCGAGGAGATCGACGACCCGGACACCGACATCGCGCTGGAGGAGGCGCAGATCGAGTTCGGGGACGAGGTCGAGGTCGGTGACGAGGTGCGGTGGGAACTGCCGGTGGCGGAGTTCGGACGCAACGCGATCCTGGTCGCCAAGCAGATCCTCGTGCAGAAGGTGCGCGAGGCCGAGCGGGCCCAGATCTTCGAGGAATACAAGGACCGCGTGAACGAGATCATCGTGGGCACCGTGCAGCAGGTCGACCGCGGCAACGTGCTGGTGAACCTCGGCCGCACCGAGGCCCTGATGCCCTACCGCGAGCAGATCCGCGGCGAGAAGCTGCACCAGGGCAAGTCGGTGCGCGCGTTCATCACCGAGGTGCTCGACAGCGCCAAGGGGCCGCAGGTCATCCTCTCGCGCAGCCATCCGGGCTTCCTGAAGTCGCTGTTCGAGCAGGAGGTGCCCGAGATCCAGGAGGGCATCGTCGAGATCAAGGCCGTGGCCCGCGAGCCGGGCACCCGCTCGAAGATCGCCGTCACCAGCCACGACGACCGCGTCGATCCGGTGGGCAGCTGCGTGGGCATGAAGGGCAGCCGCGTGCAGGCCGTCACCCGCGAGCTGGCCGGCGAGCGCGTCGACATCGTGCCCTGGAGCGCCGAGCCCAGCCTGCTGATCAGCCGCGCCCTGAGCCCGGCCATCGTCAGCAACATCATCCTGCACCGCGACCGCAACGAGGCGACCGTGGTGGTGAACGACGACCAGCTGAGCAAGGCCATCGGCAAGGAGGGCAAGAACGTCCGCCTCGCGGCCAAGCTCACCGAGTGGAAGATCGACCTGGTCAGCTCGCGCGAGTACTCGATCCGCGAGCGCGTGACCGCCGAGATGAGCATGAAGCTGGCCGAGATGGAGGGCGTGAGCGACGAACTGCTGGTCACCCTCGAGGCCAGCGGCCTGTTCACCATCGAGGACGTGGCCAACGCCGCGCTCGAGCAGCTGGCGCAGGTGCCGGGCCTGGACGAGGACTCGGCCGACGCCCTGCTCGCCACGGCCCAGGCGACCCACGCCGAGCTGACGCGCATGATCGCCAAGACCATCGCCGAGGAGCTCGAGAAGGACGCCGCCGACGAGCGCCCGCTCTTCGACGAGGAGGCCCTCGGCGACAGCGTCGTGGACGAGGAGTTCGCCGGGCTCGAGGGGCTCGACAACCTCGACGCCATGCGCGACGACGCGGCCCCGGCCAGCGCGGACGAGCTGTTCGGCGACCTGGGCGAAGCCGCCGGCGACGACGCCGGGGACGACGAGGAGAAGAAGGTCAATCCGTTCGCGGACGGCGAGCTGGACGACTAGATGGCCGTCGACGGACAGAAGCTGCTGGGTCTGCTCGGCCTGGCGCGGCGCGCCGGCAAGCTCGCCATGGGCTTCTCGGCGGTGGAACAGCTGGTCAAGCGCGGCGAGGCGCCGCTGGTCGTCGTGGCGGCCGGGGTCGGCGCGAGCCAACTGGGCAAGATCGAGCGGTGGGAACCGCTGCGGGGCCTGGTGAAGGACGCCTTGCCGGCGGAGGATCTGGCCCAGGCCATGGGGCGTGACAAGCTCGTGGTCGTGGGCGTTTGCGACCCTGGATTCATCAACGGAATCCAGAAACTGGTGGCTGGAGGTATCGGGTCTTGACGAGGAACCTGCGAGTGTACGAACTGGGTCGGCACTACGGCGTCGACAGCAAGCAGATCATGACCCTTCTGAAGAAGATGAAGGTCACGGTCAAGAGCCACATGAGCGTGGTGGAGGACGATGACGTGGACCGCATCCACGCCGTCTTCCAGCGCAAGCGTGAGCTCGCGCGGGAGAACTATGCCAAGGCCCACGGGCTGAACCCCGACCAGCTGAAGAACGTGGCGGCCCTCAAGCCCCTCGAACGCCCGCAGCCGGTCGAGGAGGAGAAGCCGAAGAAGAAGGCCACCAAGAAGAAGGCCGCCAAGAAGAAGGCGCCCGCCAAGCCGAAGGTGGTCGTGATCAAGAAGTCGGGCACCATGACCGCCGTGGCCAAGAAGGCCCAGGCGGCCAAGGAGGCCGAGGAGCAGGCCAAGGCCGAGGAGCAGGCGCGCCTCCGCGAGGAGAGCGAGCGCAAGGAGGCCGAACTGGCCGCCAAGCGCGAGGAGCACGCCAAGGCCCGCATCGTCAAGAACACCGCGGCCAAGCTGGTCAAGAAGGCCGACATCAAGCCCAAGGACGAGGCGCCCGCGACCGAGGAGGCGCCGGCCGAGGCCGCCGCCGAGGTGGTCGGCGCGCCGGTCGAGGCGCCCGAGGCGCCGGTGGTGGAGGCCGACGAGCCGGCGGCGCCCGAGGCGGCCGCGCCGGCCGCGGACGCGGCGGCTCCCGAGGACGCCGAGTCCGGCGGGGACGAGGGCGCCGGCGACGAGGACGCCGAGGCGGCGGAGCCCGTCGATCCGCTGGCCAACGTCGGCACCAAGAAGCACGACGGCTTCAAGGTCGGCGACATCATCCGGCCGGCACCGAAGATCAAACGCGACAAGGGCTTCGGGCCCGACAAGCCGGCGACCGAGGTGTCGAGCGAGTCGGTGCGCGATTCGATCCGCGCCGCGATCCAGCGCCGCAAGGACGAGGCCGAACTGCGCGACACGCCGTCGCGCCGCAAGCGGGCCCGCAAGAAGAAGAAGGTCGACCAGGCCGAGGTCGACAAGGCGCTCAAGCAGACCATCGCCCAGATGGGCGGCGCCACCGGCAAACGCAAGCAGCGCCGCAAGGGCGGGGGAGACGACGATTCCGTGGAAGTGGATGTGACCCTGCTGAAGCTGACCGAGTTCATCACCGTCCAGGAGCTGGCCGAGAAGCTGGGCGTCAGGCCCCAGGAGCTCATCGGCAAGCTCTTCGGAATGGGCATCATGGCCACCATCAACCAGCGCCTCGAGAAGGACCACATCGAGATGCTCGCCGCCGAGTACGACCGCGAGGTCGAGTTCCTCAGCGAGTACGGCGAGGAGGTGCTCGAGGAGAGCGACGAGGAGGTCGCCGAGGCCGACCTGACCGACCGCCCGCCGGTGGTCACGGTCATGGGCCACGTCGACCACGGCAAGACGTCGCTGCTCGACAGCATCCGCAAGACGAACGTCATCGCGGGCGAGGCCGGCGGCATCACCCAGCACATCGGCGCCTACACCGTGCAGACCGACGGCGGCCCGATCACCTTCCTGGACACCCCGGGTCACGCGGCCTTCACGGCCATGCGCGCCCGCGGCGCCCAGGTGACGGACATCGTCATCCTCATCGTCGCGGCCGACGACAGCGTCATGCCGCAGACGGTCGAGGCCATCAGCCACGCCAAGGCGGCCGGCGTGCCGATCATCGTGGCGGTGAACAAGATCGACCTGCCGGCGGCCAAGCCCGAGAAGGTCAAGCAGGAGCTGCTGCAGCACAGCGTCGTGGTCGAGGAGTTCGGCGGCGACGTGCTCTGCGCCGAGATCTCGGCCAAGAAGGGGCTGAACATCGAGCGGCTGCTCGAGCTGGTGCACCTGCAGAGCGAGGTGCTCGAGCTGAAGGCCAACCCCGAGGGCCGCGCGCGCGGCACCGTGGTCGAGGCCAAGAAGGAGCAGGGGCGCGGCGTCGTGTTCACGGTGCTGATCGACAAGGGCACCCTCGAGGTGGGCGACAACTTCCTGGTCGGCATGACCGAGGGCAAGGTGCGCGCGCTGCTCGACGAGCGCGGCAACGTGCTCGAGAAGGTCATGCCGGGCGAGCCCTGCGAGATCATGGGCGCCAACGATGTGCCCGAGGCCGGCGACCGCTTCTACGTGGTCAAGGACGAGCGCGAGGCGCGCGAGATGGCGAGCAACCGCCGCCGCCTGCAGCGCCAGCAGCAGATCGTCAAGCCGAAGCAGGTCATCGACCTGGACAACCTCGCGGAGATGATGTCGGCGGGCGACCTCAAGGAACTGCCCATCATCATCAAGGGCGACGTGGCCGGTTCGGTCGAGGCCCTGGCCGACCAGCTGATGGACATCGGCACCTCCGAGGTGCAGGTCAAGATCGTGCACAAGGCGGTGGGCGCCGTCAGCGAGTCGGACGTGCTCCTGGCCGCCAACACCGGCGCCATGATCATCGGCTTCCACATGCGTCCGGGCGCGGCGATCCGCGACCTGGCCAAGCGCCACAACGTGACCATCGAGGTCTTCGACATCATCTACGAGGTCGTCGACACCCTGAAGAAGTCGCTGGCCGGCCTGCTGGGCTCGATCAAGCGCGAGGTCTCGACCGGTTCGGCGAGCGTGCGGCAGGTCTTCACGATCCCGAAGGTCGGGCAGGTGGCCGGCTCGATGGTCATCGGCGGCACGATCAAGCGCAACAGCATGGCGCGCCTGATCCGCAACGAGGTCGTCGTGTTCGAGGGCAAGGTCAACTCGCTCAAGCGCTTCAAGGACGACGTGAAGGAAGTGCTGCAGGGCTACGAGTGCGGCATCGGCCTCGAGAACTTCTACGATATCCAGGAGGGCGACGTCCTGGAGTGCTACGAGATCGAGGAAGTGGAGCGCACCGAGCTGTAACGGCTGGGCCCGCGATGGTGTGCACCCCGCCTGGCGGGGGCGCCGGCCCGGGACTTCCTGTCCCGGGCCGGCTTGGCTTCCGGGTCTCGCCGCCTCCCTGGCGGCGAGACCCTTCAGACACCCCGCCAGACGGGGCGCACACCATCGCGGGCCCGTCCGCCACGAGGCGTGCGGACGTGTGGCGCGACCTCGACCCTGGGATGACGGGGCGTGACGACCGCGCCCCTCCACAGTACGGAGCCCGTTTCGCCCTGCTTGTGGCGGCGAT
>JAGRNP010000117.1:0-2356 GCA_020440705.1 bacterium
GCCCACCGTGCGCCGAACCGGCCCGCGAACGAGGCGGGCGCGACCGAGAGCGGAGCGACATGAACCCGACCGAGAAAGACACCCCGCGCGACGACATCGACGTCTTCCTGCCCGGCGACCTGCCCCTGCTGCCCCTGCGGGACATCGTGGTCTTCCCCTACATGGTGACCCCCCTGCTGGTGGGGCGTCCCCGTTCGGTGGCCGCGGTCGAGGCGGCCATGGAGCGCGACAAGTACCTCTGCGTCATCGCGCAGAAGGAGCCCGACACCGAGGAGCCCGGGCCGGACGACCTCTTCCGGGTCGGCACGGTCATCAAGGTGCTGCAGATCATCCGCACGCCGGACGACACCCTGAAGATCCTGGTCGAGGGCGTGGCGCGGGTCCACGTGCGCGAGCTGGCGGAGGGCGACGGCTATCTCGAGGCGTCGGTGGATCCGGCCGAGGAGATCCTGAGCGAGGGCTCGGAGATCGAGGCCCTGAGCCGCTCGATCAAGGAGCGTTTCAAGGAGTACGTGCGGCTCAACAAGCGCCTGCCGGACGAGGTGCTGCTCTCGGTGCTGAACCTCGACGAGATCGGCCGCATGGCCGATTCCATCAGCGCCTACATCCTGGGCAAGGTGCCGCTGAAGCAGGAGCTCCTGGAGGAGCCCTCCCTCGAGCATCGCCTGCGGCGCATCAACCAGATCCTGGCCAACGAGCTGGACATCCTGGAGATCGAGCAGCGCATCGACGGCGAGGTGCAGACCCAGGTCCAGCGCAACCAGCGCGAGTTCTACCTGAACGAGCAGCTGCGGGCGATCCGCAAGGAGCTCGGCTACACCGCCGACGAGGACTCCGAGCTGGAGGAGTACCACAAGAAGATCGAGGAAAGCGCCATGAGCGACGAGGCCCACGAGACGGCCCACCGCGAGCTGGCCCGCCTCGAGCGCATGTCGCCGATGAGCCCCGAGGCCACGGTCGTGCGCAACTACCTCGACACGCTGCTGGCCCTGCCCTGGAAGAAGAAGTCGCGCGACCGCATCGACACCCGCAAGGTGCGCGAGCGCCTCGACGCCGACCACTTCGGCCTCGACAAGGTGAAGGAGCGCATCCTCGAGTTCCTCGCGGTCTACAAGCTGACGAAGAAGCCCCAGGGCACGATCCTCTGCCTGGTCGGCCCGCCGGGCGTGGGCAAGACGAGCCTCGGCCGCAGCATCGCCGAGAGCATGAACAAGAAGTTCGTGCGCATCAGCCTCGGCGGCGTGCGCGACGAGTCCGAGATCCGCGGCCACCGGCGCACCTACATCGGGTCCAAGCCGGGTCGCATCATCGAGTCCCTGCGCAAGGCGGGCACCCGCAACCCCGTCTTCCTGCTCGACGAGATCGACAAGATGGGCAACGACTTCCGCGGCGATCCGGCCAGCGCCCTGCTCGAGGTCCTCGACCCGGAACAGAACTCGTCCTTCAGCGACCACTACCTCGAGGTCGAGTTCGACCTGAGCAACGTCATGTTCATCACCACGGCCAACAGCCTGCACACGATCCCGCCGGCCCTCGAGGACCGCATGGAGATCATCCGGCTGCCGGGCTATCTCGAGCACGAGAAGCTGGCCATCGCCGAGCGCTTCCTGGCCCCGCGCCAGATGCGGCGCAACGGCGTCCTGAAGTGGGCGGGCGGCTTCGAGCGGGGCGCCTTCCAGACCCTCATCGACGGCTACACGCGGGAGGCCGGCGTGCGCAACCTCGAACGCGAGATCGCCGGCATCTGCCGCAAGGTGGCCAAGATCAAGGCCGACGACGGCAGCTTCCCCGGCCCGGTCACGGCCGCAAACGTGTCCGACTACCTGGGCATTCCCAAGTTCCGGCGCCGGATCGTCGACCGCGAACCGGAGATCGGCGTCGTCGTGGGACTGGCCTGGACCACCGTCGGCGGCGAGATCCTCGAGATCGAGGTGGCCTCGGTCCCCGGCAGCGGCAAGATCACGATCACCGGCAACCTGAAGGACGTCATGAAGGAGTCGGCGGAGACCGCCCTCAGCTACGCGCGGGGCCTGTGTCGCGACATGTCGGCCAAGTGGTTCAAGGAGAAGCAGATCCACATCCACGTGCCGGAGGGGGCGATCCCCAAGGACGGCCCCAGCGCCGGCATCGCCATGGCCACGGCCATCGTCTCGCTCCTGCGCGAAGTGCCGGTCCGGACCGACGTCGCCATGACCGGCGAGATCACCCTGCGCGGTCGGGTGCTGCCCATCGGCGGCCTGCCCGAGAAGGCCGTGGCCGCGGTGCGCGCCGGGGCGCGGCACCTGATCATCCCCAAGGAGAACGAAAAGGACTGGCACGAGTTGGCCGAGGAGACCCGCAGCCAGCTCGAGGTGCA
>JAGRNP010000117.1:2627-7294 GCA_020440705.1 bacterium
GCCCGCACGAGCGGCAAACCGGGCAAGACACGCCTCTGGAACTACTTCCGTGTCGCCGGCCGGTTCTACCTGGTCGACCTGCCGGGGTACGGCTACGCCAAGGTGAGCAAGTCCCAGCGGGCCACCTGGCGCGAGTACTTCCCGCGCTACCTGGCCAGCGAGGACCGGGCCATCGCGGCGATCCACCTCCTCGACGCCCGCCACCCGCCCAGCGACGACGACCTGGAGGTCGCGGCGTGGATCCGCGCGGCCCAGGTGCCGAGCGCCGTGGCCCTCACCAAGATCGACAAGCTCGGAACCAACGAGCGTCCCCGGCGCTATACGGAGATCGTCTCGGCCCTCGGCATGGGTGCCGAGGTGCCCGTGTTCGCCACCTCGGCGGCCCGGCGCATCGGGCGGGTCGAGATGTGGGCCTGGATCGACGCCCTGCTCACGGCCAATGCCTGAGGGCGGTTTGACGCCCGTGGCGCGGTCCGGGTATAATACGGGGGCCGGCAGCCGCGCCGGGACCGCCCGGCAGCCGCGACACGGCGGTGCGGGGAAGACGCGGCGGGAAAGAGCCATCGCGAGGAACTCATGAGGCGCCTGGCCTGCAGGGGAATACCCGCCTGGGCGGCCGTATGCGCGGCCGTCGCGCTGCTGTGGGCCGGCCCGGCCGCGGCCACCGAGTTCGACATGGCCCTGCTGCCGGTGGCCGCGCCCAATCTCTGCCTCACCTGCCACACGGTGACGGCCCCGTCGGCGGGCAATGCGCCCCTGAACCTGTTCGGCGTCGATTTCCTGGCCAACGGGCGCCTCTGGGACTCCAACCTGGCGCAGCTCGATTCCGACGACGACGGCTGCCTGAACGGCGTGGAGGTCGGCGACAGCGACGGCGACGGCAATCCCGACGGGAACGTCACCGAACAGGCCGGGAATCCGGGGGTGGCCGACGAATGCGGGTCGGGCTCGCTCGTGGACGAGAAGGCCTGGGGTACCCTGAAGGCCATGTTCAACGGCGGCTGATTCTGTTTGACGCGGCCTGAGCGCGGAGCGATAATTGCCCCAGCAACCCGGATGGCGACTTGCCGCTACTTCGGGCCTTTTTTTTGGGGGCGTGGTGCGTTCGTCGGACGGGCGCGTCGGCTCCCGAAACCGTGGAGAGTTCCGTGGAAAACCGTGTGATCATCGGTGGCCAGTGGGGCGATGAGGGCAAGGGCAAGATCGTCGACGCCCTCAGCCGGGACGTGGATTGGGTGCTCCGCTACCAGGGGGGCGCCAACGCCGGCCACACCATCCACATCGGCAAGGACAAGCACGTCCTGCATCTGGTGCCGTCCGGCATCCTGCACGAGGGCGTGCGCTGCCTGCTCGGCGGCGGCATGGTCATCGACCCCTGGAGCCTGCGGGACGAGATCATGGAGCTGGAGGAGCGGGGCTACGCCGTGCGCGACCGGCTCTTCGTCTCCGCCACGGCGGCGCTGCTCATGCCCTACCACAAGCGCATCGACGAGCTGCGCGAGGCCCGGCTCAAGCGCAAGAGCATCGGCACCACCGGCCGCGGCATCGGCCCGGCCTACCTGGACAAGATCCAGCGCACCGGCCTGCGCATGGGCGACCTGCTGCTGCCGGCGGAGAACCTCGAGCGCAAGGCCATCGAGAAGATCCTCTCGGCCAACGAGCTGCTGAGCCAGACCTACGACGCCGAGCCCCTGCCGGCGCGGGTCCTGGCCGAGGAACTGGTGGTGCTCGCCCGTTCCATGGCGCCCATGGTGGTCAACGCCTACGAGAAGCTGGCCGGCGTGCGCGAAGGCACGGAGTCGGCCCTTTTCGAGGGCGCCCAGGGGACCATGCTCGACGTCGATCACGGCACCTTCCCCTATGTGACCAGCAGCAACAGCACCATCGGCGGAGCGCTGACCGGCACCGGCCTGCCGCCGCGCGCCCTGGGCGAGATCAACGGCATCTTCAAGGCCTACTGCACGCGGGTGGGCAACGGCCCCTTCCCGAGCGAGCTGCTCGGGGCCGAGGGCGACGCCCTGCGCGAGGCCGGCGGCGAGTACGGCGCCACCACCGGCCGGGCCCGGCGCTGCGGCTGGTTCGATCTCGTGGCCGGACGGTATGCCGTGGACATCAACGGCATGACCGGCGTGATCATCACCAAGCTCGACGTGCTCGACGACCTGCCGGCGCTGCAGGTGGCGGTGAAGTACGAGCTCGACGGCCGGGAGATCGACATCTACCCGGTGCTGAGCGAGGCGATGCCCCGCTGCCATCCGGTGTACCGGGAGTTCCCCGGCTGGGAGAAACCCACCGCCGGCGCCCGCAAGCTGCAGGATCTGCCGGCGAACGCGCGCAAGTACCTCGAGTTCCTCGAGGGCGAACTGGGCACGCTCATTGTCGGCGTCAGCGTCGGCCGCGACCGCGAACAGATGATCTGGACGCCGACGGGCGTCACCACCTGATCCGGCCCCGGACGGGCGGTTTTGACACCGTCCGGCGGCCGGGCTATATTCGCGCTTCATGTCTTGGCGGGTGGGCCACTAGCTCATCAGGTAGAGCACCTCCCTTTTAAGGAGGTTGTGCTGGGTTCGAGTCCCGGGTGGCCTACCACCAACCCCCCGCCCGCCGCCGTTCCGGCGGCTTCCTTTTTTTGCCGATTCGGGCTCAAGTTTCCCTCCCCGCCCGCCGATAACCGGTGCATAAGGCGAAGTCCGCCCACACCCGTGATCCGCCGGAATGCGGGGCACGGGAGCCAGGACGACCCGTGGGCGCAACAAAGGACTGTCAACATGACCATACGCATCGGGAGCCAGAATCCCGCGACCATGCGGGCGTTGCGCAACTCCTCGACCCAGCGCGACGAGCAGACGAAGTCTTTCGAGAAGCTCAGCAGCGGCAAGCGCATCAACCGCGCCGGCGACGACGCGGCCGGCCTGGCCATCGCCAACCGCATGGGAGAGGTGCTCAAGGGGCTCGAGCAGGGCATGGCGAACGTCTACGACGGCGTGTCGCTGTTGGACACGGCCGACGGCGGGCTGGCCAACACGGCCGAGCAACTGGGGCGCATGAAGGAGTTGGCGGTGCACGCGGCCAACGACACCCTGAGTCCGGATCAGCGCGAGGCGATCCAGGCCGAGTTCGATTCCCTCTACAGCGAGGTCGACCGCGTGGCGGAATCCGTCGAGTTCAACGGCAAGAAGCTGCTCGACGGTTCGGCGGGCGAGGTGTCCATCAACGTCGGCCAGGGCGACGGGGCGAGCAACGTGGGCCTCGACCTCTCGGCGGCGTTCGACGCGACGGCGCTGGGTCTCGGGTCCCTCGACCTGACGGGCGGCGACGGCAGCAACGCCCGGGCCTCCCTCGGGGCGATCGACGACGCCCTGGCCCAGGTCAGCGCGCAGCGCGCGGAGCTGGGGGCGTCGAGCAATCGCCTGCTGAGCGCGGGACGCGAACTGGCGGTGGCGGCCGAGAACACCTACGCCTCGCGATCGCGGATCATGGACTCCGACTACGCGGTGCAGACCTCGGAACTGGCCCGGCAGCAGGTGCTGGCCCGGGCGAGCGACGCGGTGCTCGTGCAGGGGCGGCTGATGCCGTCGTCGGTGATGGATCTCCTCAAGTAGGGGTGACCCCACCTCGCGGCAGGAGAAAGGCGCCGGGAGTCTCCTCCCGGCGCCTTCGCGTTTCCCCGCGGTGAACGGTGCGGACTACATCTTGCCGTACTTCTGCGTCCACAGGCGGTCGAATTCGGCCACCGTCTCGGCGAACGCGTCCATGGCCGCGACGATGGGCGCCGGGGTCTCCAGGTCGACGCCCGCGTTGCGGAGGATGTCCAGCGGCGGCGCGCTCGAGCCGGCCTTCAGCATGTTGTCGATGTACTGCCGGGCGGCGGCGTCGCCCTGCTCGCTGATGCGGTCGGCCAGGGCCAGGCCGCTGGTCAGGCCGGTGGCGTAGGTGAAGACGTAGAAGTCGTAGTAGAAGTGGGGGATGAACATCCACTCGCACTGGTCGTCGGCGCCCATCTCGAAGTCCGGTCCGTAGTACTCGGCGATGAGGTCGGCGTAGAGCCCGTTCAGGTAGTCGGCCGTCAGGGGGTTGCCCGCCTCGGCGTGCTCGTGGAAGCGGAGCTCGAAGTCGGCGAAGAGCGTCTGCCGGAAGATGGTCTGACGGATGCTCTCGAGCCGCTGGTTCAGGAGCAGAAGCTGCATGTCCACGTCGCCGTCCTTGCGGGCCTTGGCCAGCAGGTGGTCGGTGAGCAGGGCCTCGTTGCACGTCGAGGCGATCTCGGCCAGGAAGGTGGTGTAGCGCGAGTACACCGCCGGCTGGCTGCGGCTGCTGAACACCGAATGCAGGGCGTGGCCCATCTCGTGGGCGGTGGTCGAGACGGCGTCGAGGCTGTTGTCGTAGTTGTGCAGCACGTACGGGTGCAGGTCGCGGGCCAGCACGCCGTTGCTGTAGGCGCCCGAGCGCTTGCCCTTGTTGGGGTAGACGTCGATCCAGCCGTTGGCCGGGTCCATGCCCTCCCGGAGCAGGCCCACGTATTCCTTGCCCAGGGGCGCGAGACCCTCGGCGATGATCCGGCGGGCTTCGTCATAGCTGTACTCGGGTTCGATGCCCTCGATCATGGCGTTGTAGAGGTTGGGGAAGGTCAGGGCCCCGTCGAGGTGCATCACCTTGCGCCGCAG
>JAGRNP010000117.1:7591-12101 GCA_020440705.1 bacterium
CTCGGCGTTGATCACGTCGGGGAACTCCATGTCCACGCCGAGCAGCGCGTCGTAGGCCGCCTTGGGGGCCGAGCGCAGGTTGCCGGTGAGGGACATGATGCGTTCCTCGGGGCCGCTGAGGGTGTGGTCCTGCTGCCGCCAGAGTTCGCTGAAGTAGTAGTTGTAGATCTGGAGGTCGGCTTCCTCGGCCATGAAGTTGCGGATGACCTGGGGGTCGAGGGCCAGCAGCTCGGGTTCGATCCAGCTGGTCGCTTCGCCGAACGCGGGGAAGAGGGCCTTCACCCGGCCGTCCATGGTGGCGAGGTCGCCGTTGCCGCGGTCGACGTCGAATTTCGTCTGCGCGTACATGTAGACGCGGAAGAAGCGCTGGCCGAGGGCGTCCTGGGCGTTGAAGGCGTCGAGCATCGCGGCAGCCGACTCGCCGAGGCGGCCCCGGAAGTCTTTCAGCTTGGGGATGTCGGCGGCCACGGCGGCCAGTTCGGCCTCCCAGGCGGCGTCATCGGCGAAGATGTGGCCCGGCGCCCACTGGTAGTCGGCCGGGATGTCGGATCGGGCGGCGGACGGATCGGGGGCGTAGTCGGCCAGGGCCGGGATGACCGCGAGGGTGAAGAGGGTCAGGACGAGCAGGGCGACGCGTCCGTGACGGCGACGATGCAGCATGGTTGGTACCTCCGAAGCGGATTGCGGGACGTGCGTGGGCCCGGTTCCCTGGGGAACCGGGCCGTCGGGGAGGGATGGCGGGGCCGGGGCCGCGGCGCCGGGGCTACCGCAGCGGCAGGCCCTTCTCGTTCAACCCGGCCGCCAGGCCGTCGGACGCCGCCGACTTGGCCGGGAATGCCAGGGGAATCTCGGTGACGGTGAAGGTCCCGGCGCCGGTGTCGTGGTCGCCGTGGAAGATCTTCTCGTCGAAGTAGCCGGTGAAGTAGAGGTTGTCCGGGCCGGTGCCCCAGATCGACACGAAGCTGCCCACCTCGTCGTACAGCAGTTCCCGGGTGCCGGTGTCGTCGGCGAAGCTGTAGTCGGCGGTCTGGAACCAGACCTTGCCCTCGTCGGTGACGAGGTAGACGTCGCCGGTCGCGTCATCGACCCAGATGTCACGGATGCCCGCGCCCGGATCGATCGAGAACTCGGGATAGAACTTCTTCCAGACCCGGTTGCCTTCGTCATTGATCACGATGCGGAACAGCCACCCCTCGCTCGTACCGAGGTAGTTCCGGGACAGGTCGGCCGGATCGTTGGTCATGCACATGACCCACTCGTCCTCGACCAGGACCTCGCCACTGAGGGGACGCAGGATCCAGGGGCCGATCAGCGCGGCATCGGTGTTGGCCGCCAGCACCGTGCCCTTGGTGCCCAGGGTGCCGAATCGCTGGCCCTCGTACTTGGGATCGAAATAGGCCCCGCCGAGGAAGAACGTGTTGACCGCCAGCAGGGAGGAGAGGTCCTCGGTGGTGCTCAGGGTGTCGATGGGCGACCCGTTCTCGTCGAGCTGGAACATGGTGCCCCCGGCGCCGGACCAGGTGGAACCGCTGAGCCGCCGGATCGCCCCTTTGGCGCCCACGGCGTGGAGCTGGTTGGCGAACATGCCCATGCCGTAGAGGTTGGCCTGGGTGCCGCTCGTCATGCTGCTCCAGGCGGAGCCGGTGTTGCGCCAGATGCGGCCGCCGTGGCCCGCGGCGTAGACCGTGTTCTCGCCCGGCAGGGGCGAGGTCCAGAGGGTCGTGATGGCGGCCGTGGTGCCCATGTCCTGGGCGGTCCAGGTGGCGCCGTCGAAGTGGAACATGGCACCGATGTTGCCGGCGACGTAGATGTCGCTGGCGCTGTTGCCGGTCACGTCGAACAGCCACTTCTGGGATTCTTCTGCGGGCGTCCTGGGGAAGTTGACCGTGGCCTTGTCCTCGCTGCAGGCCGCCAGGCCCAGCAGGGAAACACCGACGACGGCCAGCAGCAGGAGGTTCAGCCGGAAATGCCGGCCGGGCGTGGCAGGAGCAATATTCGTCATTGCCGCAATATCCTCACGTTCAGCTGGTGGGGAGAACGGAACGGCCGGCCGCCGAAACCGGCACCGGGCGAAGCCGGGCACCGGAGAATCCATGCCCGCAGGAGGCAGTGGCCGCAAATCCAACAGATGAATAATAGGGTCTGGCCCCGGGAAAGTCCACAAGCAGAACGGAATCATCCCGAGTGCGGGCTTGCAGTTCCGGCGGGTTGTGACAAGATTGACGAGGCTTTCGCCGCCGGGCCGGGCGGAAGCGAGCACCGCGACCGGGCCCGCGTGGGGTGCCGGCGGCCGCGAGCCGCCCAGCAGGAGCCGCAGAGCACATGACCGAAGCCACCGCCCGGGACCTGTTCACCGAGATCGACCGCCTGCGGCGGGAGATGAACGCCGTCATCCTGGCCCACTACTACCAGGAGCCGGACATCCAGGACGTGGCCGACTTCGTGGGCGACAGTCTCGGCCTGAGCCAGCAGGCGGCGGCCACCGACGCCGACGTCATCGTCTTCGCGGGCGTGCACTTCATGGCCGAGACGGCGAAGATCCTCAATCCGGACAAACAGGTGCTGCTGCCGGACCTGGCCGCCGGCTGCAGCCTCGCCGACGGGTGCCCGCCGGACGAGTTCGCCGCCTTCCTGCGCGATCATCCGGGCCACAAGGTCATCAGCTACATCAACTGCTCCGCCGCGACCAAGGCCATGAGCGACGTCATCTGCACCAGCAGCAACGCCCTGAAGATCGTGCAGAGCTTCCCGGCCGACCAGCCGCTCGTCTTCGCCCCGGATCGCTATCTCGGGGACTGGGTGCGCCGGACGCTCGGGCGGGACATGGTGCTGTGGCACGGCTCCTGCGAAGTGCACGAGGTCTTCAACGAGAAGCGGCTGGTCGAGCTGAAGGTGACCCATCCGGAAGCGGTGGTCGCGGCCCATCCCGAGTGCCCCGAGGGGGTGCTGCAGCACGCCGACCACGTGGGCAGCACGACGGCGATCCTCGCGTTCGCCCGCCGGACGCCGGCGCGCGAGATCATCGTGGTCACCGAGGCGGGCATCCTGCACCAGATGCGCAAGGAGAACCCCGACAAGGTGCTCATCCCGGCGCCCGGCAACGACGAGACCTGCAGCTGCAACGAGTGCCCCTACATGAAGCTGAACACCCTGGAGAAGCTCTATATCTGCATGCGCGACCGCACGCCCGAGGTCGTCGTCGATCCCGCCGTGGCTGCGCGGGCGCTCGCGCCCATCAACCGCATGCTCGAACTGAGCCGCTGACGCCGGCGGGGCAGGGCCCCGGCGCCGGGGCCGGGGAGGGTCCGTGAAGACTCCCGTCTACCTCGATCACCACGCCACGACGCCGCTCGATCCGCGCGTCCTGGACGTCGTCACGCGGGTGACCCGCGACCACTTCGGCAATCCCGCCAGCGCCGGCCACGCCTTCGGCTGGGCGGCGGCCCGCCTGGTCGAGACGGCCCGCGAGCAGGTCGCCGGCCTGATCGGCGCCGCGCCCCGCGAGATCGTCTTCACCTCCGGCGCCACCGAGGCCGACAACCTGGCCCTGCTCGGGGCGGCGCGCGCCGCGGCCGGAGGCGGGCGCCGCACCCTGGTGCGCACCAACCTGGAACATCCGGCGGTGAGCGCTCCGCTCGACCACCTGGCCGCCCACGAGGGCTGGCGGGTGCGGGTGGTGACGAGCGGGCCCGACGGCCTCGTCGCTCCGGAAGCCGTGGCCGCGGTGGTCGACGCCGACACCCTGCTCGTGGCGGTCATCGGGGCCCAGAACGAGGTGGGCACGGTGCAGCCGCTGGCGGAGATCGCCGCGGTGTGCCGGCGGGTGGGGGCCCTGCTGCACGTGGACGCCGCCCAGGCGGCCGGCCGCGTCGATCTCGACGTGGCCCGCGACGGGCTCGACCTCGTCGCGCTCTCGGCCCATAAGCTCTATGGGCCGAAGGGCGTGGGGGCCCTGTACGTGCGCCGCCGCGACCCGCGGGTCACCCTGGCCCCGCTGGTCTTCGGGGGCGGCCAGGAGCGCGGCCTGCGCGCCGGCACCCTGAACGTGCCGGCCATCGTCGGCTTCGGGGAGGCGTGCCGGCTGGCCGCGGCCGAACGCGAAGAGGAGAACCGCCGGGTGCGCTCCCTGCGCGACCGGCTCTGGGAAGGGCTGCGGTCGGCGCTCCCGGACGTCCACCTGAACGGCGACCCGGAGCGGCGTCTGCCCGGCAACCTCAACGTCTCGTTCGGAGGCGTGCCGCGGGGCCGCCTGGTGGGTGCCCTGACGACCCTGGCGCTGAGCACCGGCGCCGCCTGCAGCAGCGCCGACGGCGAGCCGTCACCGGTGCTCGCGGCCCTCGGCGTGCCCGACGACCTGGCGGCCGCGAGCCTGCGCATCGGACTCGGCCGGTTCACCACCGAGGCCGAGGTGGACTTCGCGGCCGAGACCATCATCGCGGCGGTGCGTCGGCTGCGCGGCTAGGGAGCGCCCGGGCCCGGGGCGCGGGCCGGACGCCAGACGAGGGCGCCC
>JAGRNP010000118.1 GCA_020440705.1 bacterium
TGCGGGAACGCGAAGGCGCGTTCGCGGCCTACGCCGACGAGGACGTCGAGCTGGTCGGCTTCACCACCTGCGGCGGCTGCCCGGGCGGCAACATCGAATACGCGCCCGACGAAATGAAGCGCAACGGCGCCGAGGTCGTGCACCTGGCCACGGGATTCCTGGTGGGCTACCCGCCCTGCCCGCACCTGGAGCACTTCGTGGAAATGATCCCGCGGAAGTTCGGCCTGAAGGTGGTCGTGGGCACGCATCCGATCCCGGAGAAGTACCGGCGGGACCACGCGGCGCTCGGGACGTGGGAGGGGGAGGCCTGGCCCGTGCTGCTCGCCCCGACTCTGGCGGACGAAGCGACCCGGCTGGCGTACGACTAGGTCCGTTGCGGTCCGCCGCCGCGGCCGAGCTCGTCGACGATCTCGTAGTGCGCGCCGAGAAGGGGCATGGGAGCTCCGATGTGGGGGCCGGGGTCGGGAAGGAACCGGGACAGGATACCGCACGGGGCGGGGGGCGGCAACGGGCCGCAGGGTCCGCGGGTGGGCTAGGGGATCCGCGCCAAAGCCGGTGTGCCGGGATCGACCCGGTTGCGCACCTCGCCACCCTCCAGCACAGCCAACGCCGTCTCCGCCGCCTTCCGCCGCATCTCCGCGTACGCCTCGTCGCACCAGAAGGCGAAGTGCGGCGTCACCACCAGCCGGTCGCCCAGCCACTCGGCGTCGTCGCTCCAGTCCCGCAGCAGGGGGTGGGTGCGGTCCGGCGGCTCCACGGGCAGCACGTCCACGCCGGCGGCCTTCAGGTGGCCGCTCTTCAGCGCCGCGTGCAGGGCGTCGAGATCGACGATGGCCCCGCGCGCCGTGTTCACCAGGATGGCGCCGGGCTTCAGCGCGGCGAAGAAGGCCGCGTCGCCCAGGCCGCGCGTCTCGTCGGTGAGCGGCGTGTGGATCGACACGAAGTCGGACCGGGCCAGCAGCTCCTGCCGCGTCGCGCAGCGCTCCACGCCCAGGGCCTTGTCCATGCCGTCCGGCAGGTAGGGATCGTGGAACACCACGCGCAGGCCGAAGGCCTTCGCCCGCAGCGCCACTGCGGTGCCGATGCGCCCCAGCCCGATGATGCCCAGCGTGGCCCCGGCCAGGCGTTTCTGGCGCCCGGCCACGTGCCAGTGGTGGTGCTCGTTGCCGGTGCGCAGCCGGTTCGAGGCGGCGGTGACGCCGCGCGCCAGGGACAGCAGCAGCGCCATGGCGTGGTCGGCCACGTCGCCGGTGCCGTAGTCGGGCACGTTGCACACGGGGATGCCCGCAGCGGCGGCCGCGGACAGGTCGACGTTGTCGTAGCCCACGCCCACGCGCACGATCACGCGGCAGTTCACCAGCCGTGCGATCACTTCGGGGGTGAAGCGCAGCTCGTGCCAGGCCAGCACCGCGTCGGCGGCCGCCCAGGTGGCGTCGTCGATCTGGTCGGCCGCGGTGGCCTCGCACAGCACGAGGTCGGCGCGGTCGCCGAAGACCGCGGCCTCGACGTCGGCGGGCGGCGCCAGCCGGTCGGGAATCAGGACGTTCCAGCGCAAGCGAACACCTCCGCCCCGAACGCATACACCGCGGCGCGGCTCGCCTCGTAGAGCAGCGAGCAGTCGGCCTGCCAGGCGAAGAAGCGCACGCCCAGCTGCGCGTAGGTGCGCACGTGGTCGGTGCCCTGCACCAGGCAGCCCGCCGCGACGCCGGCGTCGCGCACGCGGCCCACCGCGTCGGCGATGGCGCGCGTCACGTCCGGGTGGTCGATGTGGCCGGGATGGCCCGCCGACTGGCTCAGGTCGTAGATGCCCAGGTACACCACGTCGACGCCGGGCACGGCCAGGATCTCGTCGAGGTTCGCGATGCCCTCGACGCCCTCGACCAGCAGCGTCACCAGCACGCGCCCGTTCTCGCGGGCGGCCAGGTCGTGGTTGCCGTGGGCCGTGTAGCCGGCGCTGCGCGTGTAGGGCGACAGGCCGCGGGTGCCCTCGGGGTGGTACTTGCAGGCGCGCACGGCGGCGCGGGCCTCGGCGGCGGTGGTGATCTGGGGGATCACCACGCCGTGGGCGCCGGTCTCCAGTGCGCGCAGGATGGCGCTCTCGTCCAGCCGGGGCACGCGGATCAGGGCGTGGCGCTGCTCGCTCTCGGCGGCGCGCACCATGTCCTCGGCCTCGGTGTAGCCGCACGGGCCGTGCTCCATGTCGATGATCACGAAGTCGAAGCCGGCGGCCGTGATCACGTTCACGGCGCCCGCGCCCGGCAGCACGCACCAGGTGCCGAGCACCGGTTCGCCGGCCTTGATCCGCCGCTTCAGGACGTTCTCGCCTCTCATGTGGTCACCTTGTCGTAGGGCGTCGAGTCGGCGGTGAACCCCTTGTCCACCAGCCAATGCTCCACCACCGGGATCTGCCACGCGTAGTCGATGTCGAAGCCGAAGTCGTTCTCCAGGGCCCAGCTCCTGTGGCCCATCCAGCGGAAGGGCAGCGGGCCGTCCCAGATGTTCGCCAGGCAACGGCCGCGCAGCACCTGCACCGAGAGGTCGAGGAACCAGCAGTCGCCCTCGCCGCCGCGGATCGACGACATGGTGTTCGTGTCGCCGAACGCCTCGAGCGGCACGTAGGGCTCGATCAGGTTCCCGTCGCCGATCCGCCGCGCCCGCAGCGGCGCGAACATGTTGTACCTGCACGCCGTGAAGGCCGAATCGAGCGCGGGCTCGGCCAGCAGCCGTTCGATGCCCTCGTCGATCTTGCCCACCGCGATGGTGGGGCTGTTGGCGAACAGCAGCACCACGATCTCGGGCTCCTCGCCGATCCGCGCCGTGATCTCGTGGTACGCGTGTTCGAGGGCGTCTTCGGTGAGGGCCTCGGGGGTGGCCAGCGACGCGGGCCGCTCGATCCACTCGGCGCCGTACTGCGCGCCCACCGCCGCGATGTGCGGCGAGTCGGTCGACGTGAAGTGGCGCGTCACGTGGCGGCTGTTGGCCGCGGCCAGGAACGCGTACTCGCACATGGGCCGCCCCAGCAGCGGCCGCACGTTCTTGCCCGGGCAGCCCATGCTCCGGTCCTTGCCGATGACGAGGGAGACGATCATGCGGGGCATCCTTCCGGGATCAGGAGGGCGGCCAGGTTCGCCAGGGCCGGCCATTCGGGTGCGGTCGAGGCGTAGCCCCAACTCGCCCACAGGCAGCGGGCGCCGGTGGCGGCCACGTCGGCCAGGTGCAGGGGGTGGTCGTCGACGAAGGTCACGGCCTTCGGCTGCACGCCGCGCCGTCCGGCCAGTTCGCGCACGCCGCCGGCCTTGCTCACGAAGCGCTCGCAGGTGTGCAGGTGGTCGTCGGCCAGGGCCAGGTGCCACACGTCGTTGAAGTGGCGCACCGAGGCCAGGTCCTTGGTGGTGACGAGGTGCACCTCGCGGGCGTCGCACAGCTCGTCCCAGCTCGCGGCGGCCTCGGCGTAGTGGCGGTGCAGGGCGGTCCAGGCGGCCGGATCGGCGCTGCGCAGGGCCGTGCGCACGATGAAGAAGACGGGCTGGAAGGCGATCACGTCGGCCGCGCGCAGCCGGACGGCCTCGGCGAAGGTGGCGGGGCTCGGGTCGTCGTCGCGGGTGCGCAGCCAGTGCAGCAGGGTCTCGTACTCGCCGGCGCCGCGCACCAGGTGGCGGTGCACCCGGAAGCGGGCCACCAGGTCGGGATCGAGCTCGTCGGGCCGGCGCACCAGGGTGGTGCGGCCGCGCAGGCGGGCGTGGGCGTTCACCGCCGAGACGAGGCACTCGTCCAGGCTGTCGCAGATCACACCGTCGAAGTCGAGGGCCAGCAGGGGTCTCACGTCAGGGCCTCCACCGGTTCGGGGGTCGCGCACCAGCACGTCTCCATGAGGGCGACCATGTCGATCACCCGCTGGCTGTAGCCCCACTCGTTGTCGTACCAGACGACCACCTTGCAGCCGCCGGCGCGGTTGGCGCGGGTCCAGCGCGAGTCGACCACCAGGCTCTGCTCGATGCCCAGGTAGTCCTGGGAGACGAGGGGCTCGGTGCCGAAGCCCATCACGCGGGGCTGCGAGGCGGCGGCCGTGCCGAGGACGGCGTTGATGTCCTCGGCATTCGGGGCGCCGCGCAGGGTGAGGGTCATGTCCGAGGTCGAGACGATGGCCGTGGGGATGCGGAACGAGATGGCGTCCAGCTCGCTCGTCAGGTGGGGCAGCACCTGGCGCACGGCACCCATGGCCGTCGTGTTCTTGGGGATCAGGTTGGTGGTGCTGGCGCGGCCGAGGCCGAAGTCGTTCCAGAAGTGGCCCGGGCTGGCGATGGAACGCACGCTGCCGTCGCTCAGGTTCTGGTAGCTGAGCCAGGGGTGCAGGGTGGTCACGTAGCCGTGCTCCACGCCGAAGGCGTCGTCGAGCTGCTTGAGCACGGGCGCGATGGCGTTGGCGTCGCAGATGCTGGTGGCCACCAGGTGGTCGGTGGCGTCGTCGTAGTCGGCCTCGTTCACGCCGAAGACGACGGTGCGGTCGACCCCGTTGCCGGGCGCGTTGGTGAAGACGACCTTGCGCACCCGCCCGGTGTCGACCAGGCCGGCGGCGCTGTAGCGGTTCTGGGTCACGCCCGTGGCGTCGATCACCACGTCGACGCCGTAGTCCTCCCACGGCACCCGCGCGATGTCGCCCTGGTTGTGGAAGGCGACCGACTTCCCGTCGATCCACACCTTGTGCGAGTCGGGCCGCGCCTCGACCCGGCCGCCGAAGCGCCCGTACACCGAGTCGTACTTCAGCAGGTAGGCCAGGTTCTCCACGTTGGGGTCGAGATCGTTCACCACGACGATCTCGCAGCGCGGGTCCTGCGCGTTGATGCGGAAGACGGCGCGTCCGATGCGCCCGAAGCCGTTGAGGCCCACCCTAAGCATGGAGCAGCTCCTTCTGTTCGCGGGTCGTGTCGGCCCGGCCGGAGGCCAGGAGGTCCAGCAGGGCGTCGGCGGCGGCGCCGCTGGCGTCGGCCTGCCCGTGGCAGGCGGCGCTGAAGGCCGCCCGCTGGTCGCCGTCGACGGCGGGAATCCAGTTGCGCTCGAGATCGTCGAGGGTCGCGGCCAGGGCCGCGGCGTCGGGCAGGTTCTTCACCAGGCCCAGGTCCTCGTAGATGGAGACCGCCCGGCCGTCGGGCGCGCGGCGGAACTCGAGCACGGGCCGGTCGGCGCGGTAGCGGTAGTACTCGACCACGGGCGTGCCCACGCTCAGGGCGTCGAGCACTCCCGACGAGAACATGCTGACCACCAGATCGACCATCCCGGACAGCTGCTGCAGGGGCCGATGCGTGAGCCGCACGTTGGCCCCGCCGAGGGCGCGCACCTGGGCGGCGACCTCGTCCGGATCCTGGCGCGGGTGCGGCTTGATGAGGAAGGCGGTGTCGGGCCGGCGGCGCGTCTCGGCCAGGAACGAGCCCATCAGGTCGCGGTAGTCGCCCTCGGACTGGTACAGCCAGTGCGGGCCGCGGATGACGAACAGCACGCTGCGGGCGTGGGTGGCCACGAGGGTCTGGGCCCCGGCGCCGGCGAGATCGGGGTCGTCCTGCTGGGCGGCGATCCACCACGCGTCGTAGCGCGGCACGCCGCCCGTGTGGACCGCCGCGGCGCGGGCCACGGCGCGGTAGAAGGGCACCATGTGGGGCGATCCGGCCAGGACCAGGTCGCAGGGCAGGTAGTCGGCGCGCAGGTCGCGGCCCACGTCGGCCGTGATCGAGTCGAAGTAGGCGTGCACGCGCGCCTCGCCGTCGCCGGCGCGGGTCAGCAGGGCGGTGCCGCTGGGGAAGACCACCACGCGGGCCTGCGGGCAACGGGCGCGCAGGTCGCGGCTGAGGTCGTCGTCCGGGTCGTCGGTCTTCAGGAGTAGGCCCACGTCGGCCCAGCGCACATGGGCGGCGAGGTCGTCCGCGCCGAGCAGCACGGCCGAGACCGCGCCGGCCAGCCGTTCGCGCAGGAACGTCGCCGCGGCCAGCTTCTGCTGCAGTTGCCCCTCGACCACGCAGGCGACCACACGCAGCGCGGGGGCCTTCTCCTTCAGGCGCTCGAGCACGGGCAGCAGCCAGTCGATCTCGCCGAGGGACGAGCGGAAGAGGACCAGCACGTCGCGGGGAGTGGCCTCGGCGGCCGCCAACGGCAGCAGCGCCGGCTCGCCCTCGCGCCCGATGTCCGTCAGCGGCAGGTACTCGCTCATCTTCCGCGACACGCACACCTGGCAGAGGGTGCCCCTCAGCTTCTTGTCCAGGTGGCGGCGGCGCAGCTCCCGGAACGCGGCGCTGTGCCACGCCTCGGCCAGCGGCGTCGTGTTCAGGTCGGCGGTGATCAGGTTGTTTTCGTAGTCGACGCAGCACGCGGTGAGGTAGCCCTCGCAGGTCACGTGCACGCGGTCGAAGACCATGGCGCAGGGCAGGGGGGCCAGGGTGCCGTTGGTGGGCCCGACGGCCTCGGTCTCGTCGAAAAAGGCCAGGTCGTCGACCACGCCCGCCAGGGCGGCGCGCAGGGCGTCCTGCTCGTGGCGGTTGGCCGGGGTCAGGATGCAGGTCACGAGCAGCTTGGGCCCACGGCCGAGCTCGCGCCGGCGCCGGGCGATGAGCTGCACCATGGCGATCACGTGGTCGAAGCAGTCCTGGCCGTGCACCTGGGCGTAGGTCGGGGCGGTGCCGGCGTTGATGCTGAACTTGATGCTGTCCAGGCCGACCTCGAAGAGGCGCTCGACCTTGTCGGCGTCGAGCAGGGCGCCGTTGGTGGAGAAGTAGGTGTAGGCGTAGCCGATCTGCTTGGCCAGGCCCACGTAGTCCAGCAGGTGGCGGTTGGCCAGGGGCTCGCCCGTGGTGGCGAAGCCGACCTCGCGGGCGCCGAGGGCGAAGGCGTCGCGCAGCACCCGGGTCGTGAAGGCCGGATCCATCGTGCGCCGCTGCCGCGCCATGGCCGGGTTGTAGCAGAACGCGCAGGTGTGGTTGCACGCGTTGCTCAGCTCGAGCATCAGCGACCGGGGAAAGGGCGGTGCCGGATCCAGATGCGCGGTGTGCGCCTGGTCGGCGAGCCGTTCGGCCAGGTAGCCGGGCTGGTTGCCGGACTCCTGGTCGGACGGATGGCCGGACGAATGGCCGGACGAATGGCCGGGCCGGTCCACGTTCGGGGTCCCGTCGTTGCGGGCTTCGGGCATGGAGAGCTCCTTTCGCGGGCGCACGCCCGCCGGTGATCCGGACCGGAACTGCAAGCCCTTTGCCAGCCTGCGGCCTTCGAATCGCCCTTTTGGAGCCGATGTCAGGAGGTCCCGTAGTCGGAATCTGGCCGCCGGGCCCGGATTCTGGGCAGCGGGGGCCGGAAAACGGCCGCCAACCGCCCCGCAACGGCCCCTGCGCGGCCCCGGGCGGTGGCGCGCCCCTTGCAGGATTCCCGCACGACAACTTCGCGCCCGCGGGACGGATCCGGCCGTCCCGGGGGCCCGTGCGCCGTCCGGAACGGGAGGGGCCATGGCCACCGTCCTCGTCCTCGTCGACCATCCGAACCTGGACATCCTGATGCTGCCCGTCGTCGCCGAGCTGCGCGATCGCGGCCACCGCACCGAGGTGCTGGTGACGGGCTTCGGCGTGGGCGACCGCCTCGAGGCCGCCGGTTGCCCCTTCACCACGGACGAGACCGCGGTCGACCGCTTCCTCGCCGCGACGGGACCCCGCCTCTTCCTCAACGGCGCCGACCTGGTGCCCGACCACCAGCGCGGCATCGAGATCGACGCCCGCTGCCGCGACGCCGGCGTGCCGACCCTCACCCTCGAACACGCCCCCTTCGCCGTCGACTGGGACGCGCCGTTTCCCGACAACTGGCGCTACGCCGCCGACGTCATGGCCATGGTCGGCGCCGACGACGTGCGCCACTACCGCGAGCTCGGCGTGCCCGACGCGCGCATGGCGCTCACGGGCCTGCCCCAGCACGACAGCCTCTTTCGCCTGAAGGCGCGCCGGGACGCGGCGCCGCCCCGCGCGGGCGTGGCCCTCTTCGGCCGCAGCCACAGCTTCGCCGGCCCCACCAGCGCCGAGGGCATCGCCCCGGACACCTGGGCCGAGACCCTGCGCGACCTGGTCGAGGTCATCGCCGCGGCGTTCCCCGACGATCCGGTGCGCATCAAGCCCCATCCGGCCGAGCCCTACCACGACACCGAGCGGCTCTACTTCCGGGCCATGCCCTTCCGTCTGCGCGACCGCCTCAGTCTCCTGCGCTCGCGCCACGCCAACGAGGATCTCTTCCTGGCGTCGCGCTGCGTGATCACGTTCTCGGCGAGCGTCATGCTCGAGGCCGCACTGGTGGGGGTGCCGGTCGTCTTCTTCGACCATCTGGGCCGCGGCGAGGCCTGGCGCCGGGACATGCACGCGGCCGGCATCGTGGTCGCCGACGTCACGGTGGACGACTTCGCCTCGGGGCTGGTGGCGGTGATCGAGGAGGTGGCCGCGCGCGTGGCGCACCCGCCCGTGCTGCCGGACGACTTCATCGCCAGGTACGCGCACCGCTTCGACGGGGGCAGCGCGGGCCGGGTCTGCGACCTGATCGAGCGGATGCTCGCGGGGGCGCCGGTGCCGCTGGGCGCGGCCGGGGGCGGCGGCACCTAGCGTTCACCCCGGTGGCTGGCCGATTCACCGCTCCCCGTCTAATGTGATCCCGCGTCCGGACCGGGCCCCTGGCCCGACGCCCCACGCGCACCCGGACTGCGCATCACTCACGGCCCCCGCCGTCGGAGTCCCCATGTCCCCGATCTCCGGATCACCCGACTCGCAACCCGACTGGGCCGGCCGCCGCGCCGCCCTGCTCGACGCCGTGCGCCGCGACGTGGCCCGCAACGCCGACGTCCTCGGCCGCCCCGAGCTCTCGCCCGCCGTCGAGGCCGCCCTGCTCGCGGTCCGGCGGCACGAGTACGTTCCCCGCGAACTGCGGCCCAACGCCTACGCCAACCGCGCCCTGCCCATCGGCCACGGCCAGACCATCAGCCAGCCCACCATCGTCGCCCTGATGACCGACCTGCTCGGCCTCGCGCCGGACGACGTCGTGCTCGAGGTGGGCACGGGGTCGGGCTACCAGGCCGCCGTGCTGGCGAAGGTGGTGAGCGAGGGCCGCGTGCTCACCGGCGAGATCGTGCCGGAGCTCGCCCGCGCCGCGACCGAACGCCTGCACCGCCTCGGCTACGGGAACATCACCGTACGCACGGGCGACGGGTACGCGGGCTGGGAAGAGATGGCGCCGTTCGCCGGCATCATGGTCACGGCCGCGGCGCCGCGGATCCCGCAGCCGCTGCTCGACCAGCTCGCGCCGGGCGGCCGCCTCGTGATGCCCGTGGGTGGCCGCGAGGAGACCCAGTGGCTGACGGTGGCGGAGAAGGACCCGGACGGGATGGTGTCGCGCCGCGCGCTGCTGCCGGTGCGCTTCGTGCCGCTGACCGGCGCGGGCGACGCCGATTCGGTCGACCGCTGAGAAAAAATCCCGCCCTCGCGTCACGCTTTCCGCCCGCCCGCCATACCCCTCCCTGTACGACGGGGCGAACGGCCCCCGCCCGGCCGCACCCGCACGACGCGCGGCCGACCCACCCGGAACGAGAGGGACATCCCATCATGAAGACAGGAACCAAGCTCACCGTCCTGGCTCTGGCGGCCGTGGCCATCCTGGCCCTGACCGGCTGCTCCGACGACGACGACCCCGCCACGCCGCAGATGACGGGCAAAACCTTCACCGTCACCGTGGCCAACATCTCCACCGTGTTCGACCACTTCGGCAGCGGCGCCTTCACCACCCCCGTGGGGGCGGCCGGTCCCGCGCCCATCTTCCCCGGCGAGGCCTACGAGATGAGCTTCGGCGCCGCGCCCGGACACCGGCTCAGCTTCGCCACCATGATGGTGCAGTCGAACGATCTCTTCTACGCCCCGGACGGCAACGGCATCGCGCTGTACAACGGCACCACGCCCGTGACCGGCGACGTCACCGCACAGCTCATGCTGTGGGATGCGGGCACCGAGGCGAACGAGGAGCCCGGGCTGGGGGCGAACCAGGCTCCGCGCCAGGCCGGTGCCGACACCGGTCCGGCCGACGGCGACACCACCGTGCGGCTCGTGAACGACGGCTACACCTACCCGGCCGTGGCCGACGTCATCGAAGCCACGCTGACCTACGACGGCGGCGGCATGTTCACCCTGCGGATCGAGAACGTCTCGGACAGCTCGACGCTGATGCCGTCGAGCGGGCCGAGCCTGCCGGTGCCCCTGGCGCCGGGCGTCTTCGTGGTGCACGCGACGGCCGATCCGCTGTTCACCGCGGGCATGGCCGACGCCGGCCTGGGCCTCGAAGCCATCGCCGAGGACGGCGATCCGGCGGCCCTGGCGGCGGTGCTGGCCGCGAACAGCGGCCTGGTCTCGCCCCTGGCGCCCGTGGCGTGGGCCGTGCACGCGGCCGGGATGCCGATCTTCACCGCGGGCCTGGCCGATGCCGGCCTGGGCCTCGAGCACGCGGCCGAGGACGGCGATCCCGCCATGCTGGTGGCGTCGCTCGCCGGACTGCCCCTCGTCGCGGCCTCCGGTGCGGCGGCCGTGCCGGTGGGCGCGGGGGCGGCCGGTCCGGCCTTCCCGGGCAACATGTACACGTTCACCTTCGACGCCGAGCCGGGCGACTTCCTGAGCTTCGCCTCCATGCTCGGCCAGACGAACGACCTCTTCTTCGGCTTCGGCGAGGCGGGCCTGGCGCTGTTCGACGCCAACGACCGGCCCGTCACCGGCGACGTGTCGGCGCAGGTGATGCTGTGGGACGCCGGCACCGAGGCGAACCAGTGGCCGGGCGCCGGTGCCGATCAGGCGCCGCGGCAGGCGGCGCCGGACACCGGGGCCGACGACCCGACGAACATGGTCCGGCTCGTGAACGACGGCTTTCCCTACCCGGCGACCGGCACCATGGTGCAGGTGATGATCACCGCCGAGTAGGCGCCCGAAGCCGGCAAGACGAAGCGGCCTGCCCGGTGGATCGGGCAGGCCGCTTTCCGTGGCGGGTCGTCGCGTCGGATCAGGCCGGCGCCGTGTCCCCGGCCTCGTTCTCGTCGTCCTCGTCCGTGCCGAGCCGCCGCGCCCCCAGCAGCGCCACTCCCGCCGCGAACAGCGGCCCGATGAAGAGCACGATCACCGTCATGCGGCCCATGCGCGTGGGGTCGCCGGCGAAGACGGCCGCCAGGCCGAAGAGGCGGAAGAAGAAGACGGACGCGCCGAGCAGCAGCACCCCCACCACCCGCGGCCAGCGCGGCGCCAGCAGGGCCGCGAGGAAGAAGGGCACGCAGAGCAGGCTCTGCATGAGGCTCGCGCCGAGATTCCCTTCACCCGAGAGCAGACAGAAGCCCAGCCAGGCGCCGCCGATCCCGTTCAGCATGGTCACCGAGGTGCGCACGCGGCCCCAGTAGCCGTAGAGCGAACTGCAGAACCAGGTGAACCACATGACCGCGAGCGCGCCCTCGAGCAGGCCGCTCGGGAAGGCGACCGTGGCCTCCGACGCGCGCAGCCAGACGTAGAGCAGGAACACGAAGAGTCCGCCCGCGAGGTAGGCGTGGTAGCCGGCGCGGCGCGCGGCTTCGAGCTGGGCCTCGTCCTTGTCGCGCAGCCAGCCGAGTTCGCGCAGGATGCCGGGCGCGAACATGGATACGGCGGCGATGGCCAGGAAGGCCCAGTCGACGGCGGCCAGGAAGAATCCGGCCAGCACGCCGACCGTGGCGACGATGGTGGCGCGGGTCGGCTGACGCGGGATGCCGGCGTTGCGGAGGATCATCGCTCGTCTCCTTCGGCGAGGGAGAACAGGGTCTCCACGCTGACGCCCAGGACCGCGGCCAGCCGCAGGGCCAGGCCGACGGTGGGGCTGTACTTCCCCTTCTCGATGGACAGGATGGTCTGGCGGGTCACGCCGACGCGGTCGGCGAGGTCCTGCTGGGTCATGCCGTCCGCGAGGAGGCGGTGCTGCCTGAGGGTGTTGGTGACGTCGTGCTTCGGTTTCATGTCGGC
>JAGRNP010000119.1 GCA_020440705.1 bacterium
GGGGACGTTCCTGCCTTTCGTCCCCGGTGGCGCCGCGTCGGCGCGTCCCTCACGGAATCTGCCGAATCAGCGTCAGAAACTCCCCCCGCGTCTTCGGATCGTTCTTGAAGCACCCGAGCATCTCGCTCGTCACCGCGTTGGAGTTCTGCTTCTGGATGCCGCGCATCATCATGCACAGGTGCTGGGCCTTGAGCACGACGGCCACGCCGAGGGGCTGCAGGTTGTCCATGAGGCAGGTGGCGATCTGGGCGGTCATGCGCTCCTGGACCTGCAGGCGGCGGGCGTAGGCCTCGACCACGCGGGCGATCTTCGACAGGCCGACGATCTTGCCGGCGGGGATGTAGGCCACGTACGCCTTGCCGAAGAAGGGCAGCATGTGATGCTCGCACACGCTGTAGAAGTCGATGTCGTTGACCACGACCATCTCCTTGCCCTCGGCCTGGAAGAGCGCACCGCGCACCATCTCCCCCGGATCCTGCTGGTAGCCGGCGGCGATTTCGCCCCAGGCCCGCGCCACCCGCTGCGGCGTCTTGACGAGGCCCTCGCGGTCGGGGTCTTCCCCGATCTCGACGAGCATCTGGCGGATCAGCTTCTCCATGGCCAACTCCCGTGGGCAAGGGTTCCGGTGCGCCGCGTGCAGGGTGCACGGCCGGAAGCGCTCCCGCGGCGGGACCGCGGGTGTGACGGCAACGATACGGTCCCCCGCGCCGCCGTCAAGGGGCGCTTCCCCGGCAGGCCTCCCACCGGTGGCACGGAAGGTGCTACAACGGTTTCGAGACGGCGCCTTCACGGCAAAATGCCTCTCGCACAAAGGGCTGCGGAACCCGAGATCATGGCGGTACGGCGATCCCCCCGTCCGCTGCCGGATCCGACGCAGCCCTTTATTTTGCCATACATGATCAAAATGGCCTAAATATCGACAATACAAATCATTATCACCTTTTTTGCCTTGCCTCGCCCGCGCAGCAAACTAATTTTGAAACTTGTTAATCCTCTACCAACTCCCTCTTCGCAAGGAGCCTGCCGTGGGGAACAGGATCGTCTACGCCAAGGAACTCGCGCCGAAGACCCGCCTGCTCGAGGTCGAGGCCGACCACATCGCCAAGCGCGGCCAGGCCGGGCAGTTCATCATCCTGCGCGTCAACGACGAGGGGGAGCGCATTCCCCTGACCATCGCCAACCGCAACCCGGACAAGGGCACGATCACCCTGGTCTACCAGGAGGTCGGCAAGACGACCGAGATGCTCTCGCAGCTCGACGTCGGCGATGAGATCCACGACCTGGCCGGTCCCCTGGGCAAGGCGACGGAGATCCCCACGGGCAAGACGGTGTGCTGCGTCGGCGGCGGCATCGGCAACGCGGTGGTGTGGCCGCAGGTGCAGGCGCTGAAGGAGTCGGGCAACCGGGTCATCGCCATCCTCGGCGCCCGGACCAAGGAGCTCCTCATCCTCGAGGAGGAGATCATGAGCCTCGCCGACGTCACCATCACGACGACCGACGACGGCAGCTACGGACGCAAGGGCATGGTCACCCACGCCCTGGAGGACCTCATCGACGAGGGCGAGAAGATCGACGAGGTGATCACCATCGGCCCGGTGGTCATGATGAAATTCGTCTGCCGGACGACCGAGCCCCACGGCATCCCCACCCAGGCCTCCCTGAACCCGATCATGGTGGACGGCACCGGCATGTGCGGCGCCTGCCGCGTCACGGTGGGCGGCGAGACGCGCTTCGCCTGCGTCGAGGGTCCGGAGTTCGACGGCCACCAGGTCGACTTCGACGAGCTGATCACGCGGCTGGCCTACTACCAGCCCGAGGAGCGCGCCGCGAGCGACGCCTATCACCGGTGCCGCATGGAAGAAGCCGCCGACAAAGCCACCGCCGAGCACCTCGGCACCGACCGGTAGGGAGGCCGACATGAGCGACCAGAAGAAGCGCGAGATCAACAAGGCCAGGACCAAGACGCCCATGCGCGAGCAGGCCCCCATGGACCGCATCCTCAACTTCGAGGAGGTGCCCCTGGGCTACAACGAGATCGAGGCGACGCAGGAGGCCCTGCGCTGCATCGACTGCAAGAACAAGCCCTGCGTGGCCGGCTGCCCGGTGGGCATCGACATTCCGGCCTTCCTGAAGCTCGTCGGCGAGAAGAACTTCGAGGGGGCCCTGCGCAAGATCAAGGAGAAGAACTTCCTGCCGGCCATCTGCGGGCGCGTGTGCCCCCAGGAGGACCAGTGCGAGATGGTGTGCACCCTGAACAAGCCCGAGAAGGGCCGCGAGCCGGGCGGCATCGGGCGTGTCGAGCGCTTCCTCGGGGACTACGCCATGGAGCACAACCTGAGGATCACGCCCGAGATCGCGCCGTCGACCGGCAAGACGGTGGCCATCATCGGGTCCGGTCCGGCCGGCCTGACGGCGGCCAGCGACCTGGCGCAGAAGGGCCACAAGGTCACCGTGTTCGAGGCCCTGCACAAGCCGGGCGGCGTGCTCTTCTACGGCATCCCCCAGTTCCGCCTGCCCAAGGAGATCCTGCTGCGCGAGATCGACGGCATGAAGGACATGGGCGTCGAGTTCGTCATGAACTACCCCGTGGGCAAGGCCGAGCCGCTGGACTCGATCCGCAAGCGCTTCGACGCCGTGTTCATCGGCACGGGCGCGGGCCTGCCCTGGTTCCTGGGCATCCCGGGCGAGAACCTCAACGGCGTCTACAGCGCCAACGAGTTCCTGACGCGGGTGAACCTGATGCGGGGCTACAAATTCCCCGACGGGTCGGACACGCCGGTCAAGAAGATCAAGCGCATCGCCGTGATCGGCGCGGGCAACACGGCCATGGACTCGGCCCGCACCGCCAAGCGGCTGCAGCCCGAAGTGGTGTACCTGGTGTACCGCCGCAGCCGCCTGGAGATGCCCGCGCGGCTCGAGGAGATCCACCACGCCGAGCAGGAGGGCATCGACTTCCACCTGCTGCACTCCCCCATCGAGATCGTCGACGACGGCAAGGGCGCGGTGGGCGCCATCCGTTGCCAGGAGATGGAGCTGGGCGAGCCCGACGCGAGCGGACGCCGGCGCCCCGTGCCCATCGAGGGCAAGGTGCGCGAGTTCGCCGTGGACACCGTGGTGATCTCCATCGGCCAGGGCCCGAACCCGCTGCTGTCGGCGGACTGCCCCGAGCTGGCGCGGGACGCGAAGAAGGGCACCATCGTCATCGACGAGAACATGCAGACGAGCTTCGACAACGTCTTCGCTGGCGGCGACATCGTCACCGGCGGTGCCACGGTGATCCTGGCCATGGGCCAGGGCCGGGTCGCGGCCGACGCCATGCACCGCTACCTGACGACGGGCGATCCCAACGATCCGGCCGGCAGGACCGGCGAGGTTTGCCCGAACCTCATGTAGTTCCGTACATTTCCGCTGCGGGGACACCACCCGCGTTCCCGGTCGGGCCTGCATCCCGGCCAGGAAGAGAAGAGCGCCCCCTCGGTACCGGTCGAGGGGGCGTTCTGTTTCCGGGGCGATGCGGGGTCGGGTCAGGCGCCGGTGAGGTCGCGCGCCAGATCGGCCAGCACCCGCGGGTAGAGTTCGCACTCGGCGGCGAAGACCCGCGCCGCGAGGGACGCCACGTCGTCGTCAGGCCGGACCGGGACCCGGGCCTGGCCCAGGATGCGGCCGTGGTCGTAGACCTCGTCGACCAGGTGCACGGTGCAGCCGGTCTCGGTCTCGCCCGCGGCGAGCACCGCCTGGTGCACCCGGTCGCCGTAGAAGCCCTGCCCTCCGTAGGCCGGCAGCAGGGCCGGGTGGATGTTCACCACCGGACCGGTGAAGCCGTCGGGTTTGATGTAGTAGCAGAGATAGCCCGCCAGGACGATGAGCCGCGGCGCGTGGAGCGCGAGCCAGGCGTTGATGGCGGCGTTGTGGGCGGCGGCGTCCGGATAGTCGCGCCGGCGGAATACCGCCACGGGCGTGCCGTGGTCGCGGGCCACGGCCACGCCGCGCGCGTCGCCGCGGCTGCTGACCACCGCCGCGATCTGCAGGGGCAGGCTGCCGTCGGCGATGCGGGCGTGGAAGTTCTCCAGGGTGCGGCCGCTGCCCGAGAGCAGGACCGCGGCTTTCACCGGTGCGGACACGGGGTCACCTCTCGTCGTCGACCGCGGGGGCGCGGCGGGAATCGTGCTCGTCGCGCAGACGCGCGAGCACCCGGCGGTGGGCCGCGAAGGCCACCGGTCGGGGCAGGTCGTCCAGGGGGAAGAAATCGACCGCGTCGGCGTCGTCGCCGGCGGCGAGTCGGCCGCCCGTCTCCTCGGCCCGGTAGAAGACCACGAGCACCGGGATGTCCGGCGGCAGGATGCCGGACTCGACCGCGTACAGGCCGGTGAGGCGGACCTCCAGGCCGGTCTCCTCCAGGGCCTCGCGACGGGCCGTCTCCTGCACGTCTTCGTCCCACTCCATGAAGCCCGTCGGCAGGGACCACTCGCCCTGCTTGGGCGCGAACCTGCGGCGCACCAGGCACACGGCGTCGCCGCGCAGCACGATCACCCCCGCGCCGGGCGCCGGGTTCAGGTACTGGACGAACCCGCAGGCGGGGCAGACCGGCCGCTCCCGTCCGCCCTCCTCGCGCCGCGCCAGGGCGGTCCCGCAGTGCGGGCAGGTGCGGAAGACGTGGCGGTCGGCGGCGCTCATCGCGGGTTCCTTGCCGCCGCGCCGGACAGCACCGCGGCACACCAGAGCAGGAGCAGCACGCCGACGGGCCAGGCCCCCGCCTTCACGTACAGCGTGCGGCCGTCGCCGGGAAGGATCTCGGCCCGCACGACGCCGCGCCGGCCGAGGTCGAGACTGTCGAGGACGCGGCCCCGGGCGTCGCAGACGAAGCTGATGCCGTTGTTGGCGCAGCGCACCACCGGCACGCCGGATTCGACGGCCCGCAGCCGCGCCAGCCAGGCGTGCTGCCGCGGTCCGGCCGACTTGCCGAACCAGCCGTCGTTGGTGATGACGACCAGGCACTGGCTGCCGCGGCGCACGCTGTCCCGCGCGAGGTCGGCGAAGACCGACTCGAAGCAGATCAGGCCGCTGATGCGCAGCCCTCCCCCCGCCAGCGCGACATTCATGGGCTCGGGCGGCAACCCCGGCGTCCACTCGGCCTGGCCCAGATCGACCTTGTGCAGGAAGGGCAGCACCGACTGGAAGGGCATGGTCTCGCCGATGGGCAGCAGGTGGTGCTTGGCGTAGGTCGCGCGCTGGCCCGCCTGGGGGTCGAACAGGCCGGACGAGTTGTAGGTGCGCACGACGCCGTCCGGGCCGCGGTCGGCATCCGGGAAGCCGGTGTACACCCAGGCGGCGGCTTCGCGCACCGTGGCGCGGAACCAGCGCAGCAGTTCCTGGTCGTAGCGCAGGTAGGCCGGCACCGCCGTTTCGGCCCAGACGACGAGGGCGGCCCCGTCGGCACCGGCGCGGGCGGTGAGTTCCCGGTACGGGATGCGGGTCGAGTCGATCCGGGCCTGCACCCACTTGTCGCTCAGGGCGACGTCGGCCTGGACCGCCGCCACCGGCACCGGCCGGGTGGCGGTGCCCAGGCTGTCGGCCAGGTGGGTGTGGGCGGCCGGGCGCTCCGGCTCCCAGGCCGCGCCCGCGACCAGGAACCCGAGCATCACGGCGCAGGCCGCGCCGGCGGCGACGAGGGTGCGGCCCCCGGCACCGCGGGCCTCGCCGGGCAGGCGGCGGAACCACCAGCGCTCGCCGAGCAGAGCCAGCAGCAGGGCGAGCACCGCCACTCCCGCCCCCACGCCGATCTCGCCGGCGGCGCGGGCCAGACCGATGGCCGGCGTGCCGATGATCGCGGCGCCGCTCAGGCACCACGGAAAGCCCAGCTCACCCCGGCTGCGCAGGGCTTCCATGGCGACCCACACCGCCGGCAGCAGCAGCAGGGCCCGGCGCGCACCGAAACGCCGGCGCAGGTGACCGACGACCCAGCCGAGCCCCAGATAGAACAGGCTGACATAGAGGATGGCCGCCGCGGCCTGGACCGGCACGAGGGCCCGGGTCGGGATGGTCTGCGACGGCTCGAGCAGGAAGAGCCAGTGCAGCACCGCGGTCTGGTGCACGATGCCGAAGGCCCAGCCCGTGCGGGCCGGCCAGGCGCCGTGGATCAGGGCCAGGAAGAGGGCCGCCAGGCCGAGAGGCACCAGCGGCGCGGTGCCCGCGAAGGGCGGCAGGCCCAGAGCCATGACCACGCCGGCGAGGACGGCGAGGGTCAGGGCCGGCAGGGGGCGTCCGGCGGGCGGGGCCGGCGCAGGGGCAGTGGGTGCGGCGTCCATGCCCGGCAAAATACCCGACGCCCCGGCGCCTGTCCAGCGCACGGGTCGAGGTTGCCCCAGGACCGCTCCAACTGGTAGGATCGTGGCCTGTTCCGGTCCGGTCTCCGGCCGGACCGCCCGCTTTCCCGACAGGCGGTCGACATGCGTGAGCCCCACCGCGGGTGGGCCGAGAGCCCCGGCGCCCAGTTCTGGGTGGTGACCGGCGTCGCTCTCGTGCTGCGCCTGCTGCACATCGTCGCCATGAGCGACCCGGCCCGGAATCCGGCCTTCCTGGCGCCCGTGATGGATGCGGGCGTCCACGACCGCTGGGCCGAGGGGCTCGTCGCCGGCACCTGGCCACCGGCCGAACCGTTCTTCCGCGCCCCTCTGTACCCCTATTTCCTCGGTCTGCTCTACGGCGTCTTCGGTTCGTCCCACCATCTGGCGGTGCAGGTGGTGCACGGGGTCGTGTCGGCCATCGGGCCGGGCCTGGCCGCGTTGGCCGCCCGGCGCCTGTGGGACGCGCGGGCGGGCTGGGCCGCCGGCCTGCTCCTGGCCGGGTCGTGGTCGAGTATCTGGTTCAGCGGCGAACTGCTGGCCGTCACCCTGGTCGTGAGCCTGGACCTGCTCGGGTTGTGGCTGCTGCTGGGGCGGCTCGACCGTCGGCGCCTCGTCGGCAGCGGGTTCGTGTTCGGGCTGGCGGCCATCACGCGGCCGACGGTGCTCGCGGTGCTGCCGGCGGTGCTCTGGTACGTCGGACGCGCCGGCCCGGCGGCGGGTGTCCGGCGGGCGGCGTCCTGGCTGTGGCTGGCCGTGGGCCTCGTGGCGGCCATCGCGCCGGTGAGCGTGCGCAACCTCGTGCGCGGCGGCGAGCCGGTGGTCATCGCCGCGTCCGGCGGGGTGAACTTCTACATCGGCAACAACCCCTGGGCCAACGGCCGGGTCGCCTTCCTGCCCGGCGCCCCCCTCGACTGGCAGGGCGAGCTGGGCGACGTGGTGGCCCTGGCCCGGCGGGAGTCCGGCGAGCCGCTCGGCGCCCTGGGCGCCGACCGCTGGTTCTGGCGGCAGGGGCTCGGCTGGTGGCGGGACGACCCGCGCGCCGCCCTGGTCCTGACCGCCCGCAAGATCGGGCTCCTGGCGGCGGCCCAGGAACGCTCGAACAACCGCAACCTTCCGTTCTGGTGCGCACGCAGCCCGGTGCTCCGGTGGCCGGTGTGGCCCGGGTGGGCGCTGCTGCTCGGCCTGGCGGTCGTCGGCCTCGCACGTCGCGACCTGCCGCCGGACCGGCGTCGGCTCCTGGTGGGCCTGCTCGTCCTGTCCGCCCTCGCCCTGCTGCCGTTCTTCGTCAACGCGCGCTTCCGCCTGCCGCTGCTGGCATGGCTGGCCGTCCCCGCAGGCGGCGGCGCCGTCGCGGTGTGGGAGACCATGCGGCGACGGGGCACCGGGCTGGTGCCCCGGGCGGCCCTCGTCGCGGCCGGCGCCGTGGTGACCGTGAGCGTCGTCCCCGACGCCGTCGCCTACCGGCCGGATCCGGCCAACGACTTCGAGAGCTGGCGCAGCCTGGGCAACAGCTACCTGCAGATCGGCGACGAGAAGCGGGCCATGGCGGCCTGGGAGGAGGCTCTGGCCGCCGACGCGCGCAAGCCCCACGAAGCCTACCGCTGGACCCTGCCCCAGGTGTACAGCCCCCTCGTGCAGCTGCACCTGCAGCAGCACCGACCCGACGCCGCCCTGGCGGTGCAGCGCCGCTGGGCCGCCCGCCTGCCGGACGATGTGCACGGCCAGCTGGGTCTGGCCAACATGCTCCTCGCGGCCGACCTGCCCCGCGAAGCCCTCCCCGCCCTGGAGAAGGTGCTGCAGGACCATCCGGAGAATCTCGACGCCCGCCTCGGCCGGGCCTGGACGCGCCGCCGCCTGGGTGACGCCGCCGGGGCCCTGGCGGACTTCACCGCAGTCGTCGCGCGGAAGGACAACGCCAACGCCGAGCTGGGCGTCGGTCTGGCCCTGGTCGACCTGGGCCGCTGGGCCGAAGCCGAGGCCCACCTGACGGCGCTCCAGCGCCGCCACCCGGAGCTGTGGGAGGCCGACGAGTCCCTCGCCGCCGTCTACGAGGCCACCGGCCGCATCGCCGAGGCCAGGGCGAGTTGGCGGCGGGTCCTCGCCGCGCGCCCGGGCAACGCCCGGGCACGGGAGAACCTGGCGCGCCTCGGCCCCTGAGATGACGCCCCCCGGCGGGTGCTCAGGCGCCGCCGATCAGGTCGGTCATCTCGTACCGCGCGATCTTCTTGTACAGCCCCTGGCGCGACAGGCCGAGCCGACGCGCCGCGGCCGCCTTGCGGCCCTCGGTCGCCGCCAGCGCCTTGCGGATCAGGTAGCGTTCGAGGATCTCGTTGGCCTGGGTGAGCTCGCGCAGGGTGCCGAGATCCTCGGCCCCGTCCCCCGGCGCCCGCGACGACTGGATCTCGGGCGAGAGGTGGTCGACGCGGATCACCGTGGTGTCGCCGTGCAGGGCGCAGAAGCGCTGCACCTCGTTCTCCAGCTCGCGCACGTTGCCCGGCCACGACCAGGCCTGCAGGCAGGCCAGGGCCCGCTCGGTCAGGCGCATGCGGCCCACCGGCCGGCCCTTCCGCTGCAGGAAGTGGGCGAAGAGCGGCGCCACGTCCTCCGGGCGGTGCCGCAGGGGCGGGATCTGCAGGCACACGACCTTCAGACGATAGAAGAGGTCGAGCCGGAAGCGGCCGACACGGATCTCGTCCTCGAGGTCCTTGTGGGTCGCGGCGACGAAGCGAATGTCGACCGGCTTGGCGTGCAGCTCGCCGATGCGCCGGACGCGGCGCTCCTGCATCACCCGCAGCAGCTTGATCTGCAGGGCCAGCGGCATGTCCCCGATCTCGTCGAGGAAGAAGGTGCCGCCGTGCGCCGCCGCGAGCAGCCCCTTCTTGTCGGACGCCGCGCCGGTGAAGGCGCCGCTCTTGTGGCCGAAGAGTTCGGACTCGAAGAGGGTCTCGGGCAGGGCCGCGCAGTTCTGGCCGACGAAGGGACCCTTGGCACGCTCGCTCCCGGCGTGCAGCGCCGCGGCCACCACCTCCTTGCCCGTGCCGCTCTCGCCGCGCAGCAGGACATTCACGCCGCTGCGCGCCACGTCGGGCACACGCCGGCCGAGGTCGAGCATCTCGCGGCTCGCCCCCACGCAACCCGGGATGCCGGGCACCGGCGCCGGCCGCGGCAGGGGGATCTCGCGGGACCAGGGGTCGCGACTGGCGCCGACCCGCGCGGTGGGCAGGGTCCGCTCGGCAGGCGGCTCGCCGTTCCCGCGCGCCGGCTCGGGAAAGAGCATGAGCTGCGGCGAGGGCAGGGTCGCGGCATGGCCCCGCGGCTCGAGCTGCGGCAGGACCGGTCCGAGCCGGGCGCCGAGACGCTGTCCCCACAGGAAGATGCTCTCGCGCCATCGCTCGCCGGCGGCGAACCAGATGGCCAGGGCGCCGCCCACCTGCCCGCGGTGCAGCAGGGGTTCGACCCAGAGGGCGGCCTCGTCGTCCCGCTGCACCAGCTCTTCGCGGCATTCGACCATGGCCCGCAGCAGCGCGCCCAGGGGCAGGCGTTCGGCGCGGCCGTCGCGGCGGGCCGTTCCCGTCGCCCACTGGAAGAGCACTGCCAGGGGCGCCGACGGGTCGTGTCCCTCGCGGCGCACCACCCACACCGCCGCGCCGCCGGCGCCGTGGGGAAAGCCCCGCACCTCCTCTTCCCAGAACCGATCGGTTTCGTCGCGTGTCCTCATGTCTCCCCTTTCGCCGGTGTGGACCCCGGGCCTTGCAGGGAGTGGGCCGCCCCCGGCGCTTCCGCCAAGACCCGGGACGGCTGGGGTTTCCGGGACCGGTGGCCCCGGGGGCGTCCCGGGCGTGTCCCGAACGGGGACGTCCGGCCTGCGACGGGAACGGCCGGCCCGCAGGGGCCGGCCGTCACCGCCGGATTCGTCGGTCGCGACCGGGTCAGAAGGGCAGCGCGACCCGGGTCGCACCGGGCTTCACCTCGCCGATGCGGATGGCGTCGCTGCCGGGCACGGCGGCCAGATCGACCCCGGGCGGGGCGATGACGACCAGGCCGATGCCCATGTTGAAGACCCGGTGCATCTCGGCCTGGTCCACGCCGCCCTTCTCGCCGATGAGGGTGAAGATTGGCAGCGGCGTCCAGGCGGTCGGATCGATATGGACGCACAGGCCGTCGGGGATCACCCGCGGGATGTTGTCGGTGAAGCCGCCGCCGGTGATGTGGCAGAGGCCCCGCACCGCCTCGCGGCCGTGGGCCTCCCACATGGCCCGCACGGGTTCCAGGTAGCTGCGGTGCACCGCGAGCAGGGCGTCGCCCACCGACTGGCCGCCCAGTTCCTGCGGCGTGTCGGCGACGGTGTAGCCGGCCCGGTCGAAGAGCACGGCCCGGGCCAGGGAGTAGCCATTGGTGTGCAGGCCGGTGCTGGGCAGGCCCCACACGGTGTCGCCGGCGCGGATGCGCGAGCCGTCGATGACGTCCTCGGCGCGGACGCGGCCCACGATGGTGCCGGCCAGGTCGAACTCGCCGTCGCCGTACACACCGGGCATCTCGGCGGTTTCGCCGCCGAGCAGGGCCGCCCCGTTGTTGCGGCAGCCCCGGGCGAAGCCGGCGATGATCTCGGGCAGCACGTCCTCCTCGAGGCGGGAGGTGGCGAAGTAGTCGAGGAAGAAGAGGGGCTCGGCGCCCTGGACCAGGATGTCGTCGACGCAGTGGTTGACGAGGTCCTCGCCGACGGTGTCGTAGCGTCCGGCCAGACGGGCGATCATCACCTTCGTGCCGACGCCGTCGACGCTGGCCACCAGCAGCGGCTCGCCCGGCGCGGCCTGGAAGAGTCCGCCGAAGGCGCCCAGCTCGTTCTTGACCCGGGTGTCCCAGGTCGAACGCACGGCCTCCTTGGCGCGGGCCAGGGCGCGGGTCGCGGCGTCGATGTTCACACCGCTGTCGGCGTACTTCATGGGATCCTCCCTCGGGGCGCTCGGTTGGGGGCCGCTCCGCACGCATCGGACCGCGCGGGTTCGCGCGCGGACGACGATCGGACGACGATCGGACAACAACGGGATAATAAGCGGCGGGCAGGCAGGGTTCAAGGTGGCGGGGGCGGGATCAGCCTTCGGCCTCGAGAGTCTTGAGGCCGTGCAGGGCCAGCCGGCGGTTCAGGGCGTCGAGGACGGCGTAGACCACCGCCTGCTGCCGGTTGTGGCTGGTGCCGCAGGTGCCGAAGAGGGTCGTGCTGCGGCGCCCCTCGACCAGATCGACGGCCGTCAGGACCACTTCGTGTCCCCCCACGCTGTCCAGGCGCACGTCCCGCAGGTGCAGCAGCACCGGGTCGGCGATCAGCTCGGCCACGGCGGCCACCGCGGCCTGGGCGACCAGGGACATGTCGCTGTCGGCGTGGTTCAGGCCCTCGCGGCGCCCGCGGGCCTCGATGGTCCCGGCGCGCAGCTCCACCTCGGCCCGCACCGAGGTCTCGGAGGTCATCACCCCCACGCTGCTGCAGACCACGCGCGGGGCGAGGTCCTCGGCCACCAGGATGGCGGGGATGGGCGGCACCTCGGGGGCGACGGCGCGCGGCGCCGCCGCGGGCGAGGC
>JAGRNP010000120.1 GCA_020440705.1 bacterium
ACTCGAGGGCGTGAACTTCCTGATCTGGTTCAGCCAGGGCCGCGAGATCCGCAAGACCCTCAAGGACCTCACCTTCACCGGCATCTTCGGCGCCGTCCTGGCCGCCACCGTGCTCTTCGTCTTCCTGCGCCGCGTCGCCACCACGCTGGTCGCCGTCATGTGCATCCCGTTCTCGCTCATCGTCACCTGCGGCATCGTCTGGGCCCAGGGGCGGTCGCTCAACACGCTCACGCTGCTCGGGCTCATCGTGGGCATCGGCATGCTCGTCGACAACGCGGTCGTGGTCATGGAGAACATCTTCCGGCACCGGGAGATGGGGGCCGACCGCAAGACCGCCGCCCGTCGCGGCGCCCGCGAGGTCACCACCGCCGTGGTGGCGGCCACGCTGACGTCGGTCATCGTCTTCCTGCCGCTGATCTTCAACGAGCCCAGCGAGATGAACATCTACCTGAAGGAGCTCGGCATCACGGTCTGCCTGACGCTCCTGGCCTCGCTGTTCATCAGCCAGACCCTGATTCCCCTGGCCACCTCGTGGTACATCCGCAGCGAACCGCGGCCCAAGGGGCGCCTCATGCTGGGCATGGAGGAGCGCTACCAGCGTCTGCTGGCCTGGAACCTGCGCCACCGCTGGGCGGGCGTGGCCATCGGGCTGGCCGTGGTCGCGTCGGTCGTCTACCCCTTCCAGCGCGTCGACATGAATTTCGACACGTCCGATGCCGAGATGTTCGTCCAGGTGCGCTACGACATCCGCGACAAGGTCACCCTCGAGGCCCGCGAGGAGCTGGTCACGCGCGTCGAGCAGGCGCTCGAGCCCCATCGCGAGGAGCTGATGGCCCATTCCGTCTACAGCTTCTGGAACGACCGCTTCGCCCTGACGCGCATCTATCCCGAACCGGGCAACGCCAACGAGGAGACCATGGCCGAGATCCGGCGACGGCTGCGGCCCCTGCTGCCCGAGGTCGCCGGCGTGCGCCTGAGCGTGCAGGACGCCGGCGAGGGCTGGCGGCGCCACCGGGGCGGCAACCGCGTCGCCTTCCAGATCGTGGGCGACGACACCGAGGTGCTCATGGGCCTGAGCGAGGAGGCCATCGAGCGCCTGCAGGGCGTGCCCGGCCTGCTCGACGTGGAGGCGCGCCACAACGAGGCCCAGACCGAACTGCACATCGAGCCCGACCGCGAGCTCGTCTCCCGCTACCAGGTCTCGCCGAACCAGGTGGCGCAGGTGGTCGGCCTGACCTTCCGCGGCCAGCGCCTGCAGCGATTCCGCACCGACGAGGGCGAGCGCGAGATGCGCCTGACCCTCGACGAGCGGCAGACCGAGTCGGTCAGCCAGCTGGAGAACCTGTCGCTGCACGCGGGCTCGGGCGAGAAGGTGCCCCTGGCGTCGGTGGCGACGCTCACCGAGAAGGCGGGGCGCGAGCAGATCCAGCGCGACAACCGGCTGACCAGCGTCTGGGTCTCGGCCCGCTACACCGAGGGCAAGTCCGAGGACTACATGCCGGCCGTGGCCCAGGCGATGAACGCCATGGAATTCCCCTACGGCTATTCCTGGACCTTCGGCGAATGGCAGAACCGCCGCGAGGAGCAGTCGCGCGAGTTCCTGACCAACCTGCTCCTGGCCCTGATGCTCATCTTCGCGGTCATGGCCGGTCTCTTCGAGTCCGTGCGGCAGGCGGTGGCCCTGATGGTGGCCCTGCCCTTCGCCCTGGCGGGCGCCTTCTGGACCCTCTACATCACGGGCACCGACTTCGATCAGCCGGCCGCCATCGGGCTGTTGCTGCTGATCGGCATCGTCGTGAACAACGGCATCGTCATGCTCGAGCACACCAACCAGTACCGCCGGCAGGGCATGGACCGCACCGAGGCGCTGCTGCGCGGGGGCCGCGAGCGGCTGCGCCCGATCCTGATGACGGCCGTCACGACCCTCATCGGCCTGGTGCCCATCGCGGTGCAGAAGCCGTCCCTCGGCGGCGTCTACTACTACTCCATGGCCCTGGTGATCATGGGCGGCCTGGTGGTGAGCACCTTCCTGACCTCGGTGCTGCTGCCCACCCTCGCCGCCCTCTCCGAGGACGCCTTCGCCTTCGTGGGACGGGGGCTGGGCCGTCTCGTGCGGCTGCCCTTCGGGGGCGCGCGGCGGGCCCGGGAGCGGATCACCGACGGCAGTTGAGCGACCGGCGACGGTCCGGTGGCGACGAAACGGGCGGCCCGATCGGGCCGCCCGTCGTCATTCTGCCGCCGCCGCGTCGCGGCGGGGGGCCGGTCAGCGCGCGGCGCCGGTCAGCGCGCCGGTAACGTCCCGGGCCAGATTGATCAGGCCGGCGCCGAGGGCGGTGGCCACGGGGCTCGTCTCGTCGGGCCGCCAGGGGCGCGAGCGGGCCAGATCGGGCCCGAGCACCCGTTCGCGGAAGTCGCCCACCAGGTCGCGGTCCTGGACCACGGCCACCAGTTCGGGCTGCAGCCGGGCGCTGAGGAAGTCGAAGTTGGCCGAGCCCACGACCAGGGTGGCGTCGTCCACGAGCAGCGCCTTGACGTGGGTCATGGGCCCGGGCAGCAGGCGCAGGTCGATGCCATTGCGGCGGCAGGCGTCCATGATCCCCTGCTTCATGCCCAGGCGGTTCGACCGCTCGGAGGTGAGGATCGTCACCTGCACGCCCCGGGCGCGGGCGGCGGCCAGGCGGGTCAGGTAGGGTTCGGTCACGTAGGGGCACTCGAGCACGATGCGGCGGGCGGCGCGGTCGATCTCCGCGCCGATGGTGGCGGCGACCGCCTCGTCGCCCCCGCCCGCGGCGCACACCAGATCCAGCCCGGGGAAGCGGCCCTGCACGGGGACGCTGCGGCCCGCCCAGCTGCGCTCGAAGTCGGCGGCGAGGAAGCGGGCGGCTTCCGGGTGCGCCACCCGCAGCATCAGGTCGTGCCAGAGGAAGTTGTGGGCGCTGAAGTTGATGCCGCCGAGATACGCGACGCGGCCGTCGACGATGGCGAGCTTCTTGTGGTCGCGGGGGCGGAGCAGGTCGGCCGGCGAAGTCAGCGGCCGGCCGTACTTCACCTCGACCCCATGGGCCCGGAGCTGGGTGATCAGGGCACGGGTCTGCTCGGCCTCGCGGGCCAGCGCCGCGTCGAGCAGGCGGTTCGGCGCCCCGACCACCTTGTCGCTCTGCACGTGCCGCGAGTAGTCGTCGATGAGCAGGCGCCGGCGCGGGGCGGGGCTGTCCAGCAGGGCCCGGGCCAGGGCCAGGCCGGCCGGATCGGCCTCGAAGGCCAGGGTCTGCACCACGACCTCGCGGCGGGCCCCGGCCAGGTCGCGGCTCAGGGCAGCCATGAACTGGGGCCCGTCCACGCACAGGGCCAGTTCGCCCGGCCGGTCCGGGGCCGCGGCCGCACCGAGGCGGTCGCCCAGGGTGAGCAGACCCGGGTCCCAGGCCAGGCGGTCGGCCAGCTGGCCGAGGGCGGGCACGACGATCACAAGTCCAATGAAAACAAATACGTTGCGTCGCCTGAGGAGGCGGCTTCGGCGGGGCGGCCGGGGGCCGCTGCCGGGCGGGTCGTTGCGCGGTCGACGGGTCATGGCGGGTCCCCCGATCCGGCGCCCCCGTGGCGCCATGGCCGGCAAACACCGGCCCCGGGGGCGGGGTTCCGCCGGGTCCGCGTGAGTTTTGCGTCAAGATCTGGCGATCCGGATCCGACCATATACATTGTCGGCAATCGCAAACGAACCGCGCCGTCGGCGTATGAGGGAGATGAGTCGATGAGTCTGCAGAAACGCCCCCTGAAGAGCCGTCCCGAGACCAAGGTCACGTTCCGCCTCCCGGCCGAGGCCGCCCCGGCGGGCGCCGCCGTGTTCCTGGTCGGCGACTTCAACGACTGGGACGAGAAGGCGACCCCCATGGAGCGCCTCAAGTCGGGCGAGTGGAAGGTCACCCTGGACCTGCCCGCCGAGAACAGCTACGAGTTCCGCTACCTGATCAACGGCCGCGTCTGGGAGAACGACTGGGAAGCCGACGCCTACCGTCCCGCCGGACTCGGTCACGAGGACAACTCGGTGGTCGAGGTCTAGGCCCGACCTCACCGTGCCGCGAACGACAGCGCCCCGTCCGGTTGGACGGGGCGCTGATGCATGTCCCGCGGCGGCCCGGCCTACCGGTAGCGCGCCTTCAGTCCGCCCCAGCTCGATCCCTCTACGTCGACGGCGTCGCAGTCGCCGCCCGGGATGGCGGCGATGCCGGTCAGGGTCAGGTCGGGCGACGGCGGCATGGGGAAGGGGCCGGGCACGGTGCCGTGCAGTTCCACCGGGATCCCGGTGCCCACGTAGGGCGCCAGTTCCGCCGCCGAGAGCGAACCCGGGTCCACCTGGCCGATGATGCCCAGAACGCCGTCCCAGCAGGCGGAGCCGCAGGCCAGGAAGGTCAGGAAGGGGCTGCCGCCGGACAGGAAGCCCCGCGCCGCGACCGCCTCCCCGCAGCCGGAGGCGTGCCACCCGGGCAGCAGCGGCTGCAGCGTGCCGTCGGGCAGTTCGAGCAGCAGGGTGTAGGTGTAGTAGGTGTCGGCACGGGGCGCGGAGATCTGGAAGGTCGGCGTCGCGAGCATCAGCTGGGCGGGCATCACCAGCCCGGCGTCCGTGAGCAGCACCGGGTCGGCGCAGGTGCCCACCTCGCTCATCCGCACGTACAGGGGCCGGCCGACCCAGGCCGGATCGTCGTAGTCGTTGAAGATCTCCAGGCCGATGGTGACGGTGGTGCCGTCGCAGCTGGTGCCGATGGCGCCGGTGGCCCCGGCCGGGGCCGCGGCGAGCAGTGTGAGGACGGCCGCGGCGAGCGCGGCGAGGCGATGGATCCGCATCATCTTCCCCCTCGTCCGGGACCGCGGGACATTCCCCGGCCCGCCCGGGCAGTATAGCCGACCGGGCGCGACGGCGGCAAGCCGAGCCGCTCAGTGGTCGGCGTCGGTCGGCGGGGCGAAAACCCAGCGCAGGGCCCGCAGCGCGGCCGGGTTGTAGATGGTGTGGTGGTCCTCGTCGGGCATGGGGTCGTACCACCGGCGCAGGCCCGCCGGCGCGTGCGCCTCGAGGGCGGCGACCACCCGCTCGACGCCCTCCTTCATGGTGCCGCCCTCGCTGGCGAGGGTCATGTACAGGCTGCGGTCGGCCGGGAAGCCGGGCGCCTGCAGCAGTCCGGACGCCTCCCGGCTGAGGGCCATGTCGCGCCACCACAGGGACGGGCTGACCGCCAGGTAGTGGGTGCAGAGGTCGGGCTCGCGCAGGAAGGTCTCGACGATGAACAGGCCCGCGAGACTCTCGCCGATGAGACCGGATTCGCCGCTGGTGCGGAAGCGCTCCCGGGTCCAGGGAATCACCTCGTCCCGCAGGAAGCGGCGGAAGTCGGCCGCGCCGCCGCAGGCGGGATTCAACTCGAGATCCTCCTTCACCGTCGAGCGCACCGTCAGTTCGTGGTAGCGGTTGTCGGTCTGCACACCCACCAGGATGAAGCGCCGGAACTGGCCCGTCAGGCCGGCCAGGGAGGCCATGCCCGCCAGCGGCGGGAAGTCCTGGGCGAAACCGCCGTCGACCACGTACAGCACGGGAAAGGTCCGGTCGTCCTCGTCGTAGCCGAGGGGCAGCCGCACGCAGATCCGGCGCGGCCCGCCGTACACGGCCGAGTCGAGGGTGAATTCCCGGCCGACGACGAGATCGCGGGCCGATTCGTCCGCCCCGGCGGGCACGGCGGCGGCCAGGGCGAGCAGGAGCAGGGCGGTGCGGATCACGATGGTCTCCTCGGTTGGGGAAGGCGCCAGCCTAGCAGACCGCGACCCGGCGGCAAATCAACTGTTGCGGGCCGCCCGGTCTGTGCTAGGCTTTAGGGGTCCCGATCGCGCGGGCTGCGGCCCTCCGGACCTCCGGAATGCGCGACACACCCAAGCGGCCTGGGCGGCCCACGGGGGTGGGCGAGGTGGGTCTCGCCGCGGATGACACGCCCGGTAAGGAGGTGATCCAGTGGGTAGTGATAGATACGGCTCAGCGGAGGTGGTGTCCCTGCGTTGACGGGGCCTCTCCAGCGTGTGGCTGCATCGGGGCTCCCCAGCCTCTGACCGAGCGGGGGAACCCAACGCCACCGAAGCTGACGCTTTCCGGCGCCGGGTCCGCATGCGGGCCCGGCGTCTTCGTTTCCCCGCCGCCCGGTCGCCCGGAACCCTACTGCCGGATCACCTCGACCTCCCAGGTCCAGCCCGTCCCGAACCGGCTCTCCATCCAGGCGATGGCGCCGGCCCGCCCGTCGCCGCCGCCCCAGGCTCCGGACAGGGAGAGCCACACCTCGCCGGCGGGCATGTCCGCCAGGTGGTCGTGCTGGATGTTGTCCGCGAACACCGTCCGCACGATGGGCCCCTCGTGGTAGTAGTCCGGGTCGTTGCCGCCGTAGCCGGTCATCACGTAGCGGACGGCGTCCGGCACGGCGTCCCAGACGACATCGGCGTAGACGCCGTAGCCGCCGCCCTCGGTGTCCCAGTCCTGGGTCCGGTAGCGCCCGAAGATGAGCGACGGCTCCTGCTCGACGCGGATCTCGGCCTCGGCCAGACCCACCTGCTCGAGCCGTCCGTTGACGTTGACGTAGACCTCGCAGAAGAGGTCGTCGACGCCCTCGCCGGTCGCCCTGTACGAGACGTGGTCGTAGGAGCCGATGTTCCCCGAGCTGTCGAGGCGGCCGTGGAGCTCGCTGCAGCTCCACCGGTAGAGGAAGGGCTCGGAGGTGTCGAAGCCGGCTTCGGTGCGCAGGGTGAAGGTCCGGCTGTCGCCCGGTCGCAGCGACGCGCGCCGGGGGTCGATGTACGTGCGAGCCCGCCGGACCGTCACCTCGGCCGCGGTGTTGCCGACCCAGACCCGGTCGGAACCCTGGATCTCGTACACGTCGACGAAGACCACGGCGGAGCCGTTCTCGGCCGGTGCGTGGAACTCCACCGTGGCCACCGAACCGGTGAACACGTCGCCCTGATGGATCCCGTCGTCCATCTCGCCGGCGGTGCAGGCCCAGTGGTACTCGAAGGCCCGGCCGGCGGCGTCGCGCACCACCGCGGTCAGGGGGCCGTGTTCGCCGGGCTGCAGCGTCAGGCGCTCCGGAGTGAGGGTGACGTGGTCGCCGACCACGGTCACGTTCCACTCGTCGGCCACGTGGGAGGCGGCGATGTCCCGCACCTGCCGGTAGGAATCGAACGACGTGCCGATGGCGTTTACGATGGTCATGGCGCTGCTGAAGGCGCGCGTCGCGGTCTGGAATTCCGAGGCCGTGGCGAGGTCCCAGTGCTCGAGGATCGCCGCGTGCCAGTTGTCGAAGGCGATCTGGGTGGCCGTCCCCGAGGTGAAGATGGCGTTGATGGCGTCGTCGACCGCCCCGTGCAGGTCGCCGGCCAGGCACTTCTCGGCGATGGAGGGCACGGTCTGGCTGAGCACGCCGATCAGGTCGCCGATGGCGCCGCTGGCGCCGAATTCCTCCAGAAAGGCGTCGATGCCGTCGGCGCGCATGGGGATGGCCAGGTTGACGACGATCGGCGTCACGAAGTCGAGGAAGACCGTCTTGATGGCGATGGCCGTGAAGCGGTCCTGCCGCGCCGGGGTGAGATTCGCGTAGTCGCCCCACGAGCCGCCCAGGCCCAGCACCGTCACCATGTAGGTCGTCTGCTGCGCCTCGTCCGGACGCAGGGGCACCGCCACCGGCGCCCCCGCCACCGGCGCCCAGACGTAGCGGCCGTGGATGGCGTCGACGAGGGTGCCGACCACCGACGAGTAGGCCGTCGTGGGCGAGATGTCCTGCTCGACCACCTGCTCGCCGAAGGTGACCGGGTTGCCGTCCGCGTCGACGGCCTCGACCAGGTCGACCCAGGCGAGGGCGCGGCGCCGGTAGTTGTTGCGGAGCGTCAATTCGTGGGGAACGGTCGTGTCCAGGTCGATGCCCGAGACGCCGCCCGGCGGATCGACGAGGGTCTTGCCCGCCGGTGCGGCGAAGAGCGCCAGCGAGGCGAGGGCGGCGCCCAGTTCGGGCGCGATCTCCTCGAGATCGGCGGCGCCGGCCGTATAGGCGGCCGCGATGACCGCGGCGAGGGTGTCGGTGGCGGCCACGAACTCCGGATCGTCGAAGACGGCGGTGCGCACCGCGTCCCCGAGCCACGGGGCGCCGGCGGCGAAGAAGAGGATCACCCGGGCGGTCGAGGTCGCGTCGATGTCGGGGGCGCCGGGCGAGACCGAGCCGAAATACACGGCGCGGTCCTGGGCGTCGGCGACCACGGCGAAGTGTTCGCCGCCGGCGAGGATGTCCAGGGTGTAGCCGCCGTCGGCCGCCACGGTGGCGCTGCCGAAGGCACCGAGCAGTTCGAGGCCGGCCGGATCGCGGGGACCGGTCACGCGGCCGCTGACGGTCACCGGTTCGAGCGGGTCGGGTTGCGGCTGGGGTCGGGCGGGCTGGTCGTCGCCGCCACAGGCGGGCAGCAGGAGCAGAAGCAGGCCGACAGCCAGGATCGGGACGACACGGCAGCGCATACGGACCTCCCTCGAATCCTCAACGCGCGTGGACCACGCCCCCGGGCGGTCCTGATAGTTGATGTGTCCGGTCCTGATTCTACCCCGAATGGAGCCTCGCTGACAACTTCCGGAGACAAAAAACTCTGGTCAAAAGTCGGGTTTTCTTGTTCTTTGTGAGCGCGAATCCCCGAAATCGAAACCTTTGATGGGAGCCCCGAATTCATGGCGATCAAGGACCCCCGCGAGCTCGACGCGCTCCACGAGATCGAGAACTCCGAATGGCGCGAATCCCTGGATTACGTCCTGCGCGAGCAGGGCCCGGACCGGGTGCGCCAGATCCTGCGGCTGCTGCAGACGCGGGCCCAGGAGCAGGGCGTCAGCATCCCCTTCACGGCCAACACGCCGTACATCAACACGATCCCGCGCGACCAGGAGCCGGTCTTCCCCGGCAACCGCGAGCTCGAGCGTCGCATCAAGTCGCTGGTCCGGTGGAACGCCATGGCCATGGTCGTGCGCGCCAACAAGCACCTGCCGGGCATCGGGGGCCACATCTCGACCTACGCCAGCGCCGCGACCCTGTGGGAGGTGGGCTTCAACCACTTCTGGCGCGGCCGCACCGACGACTGGCTGGGCGACCAGGTCTACTTCCAGGGGCACGCCTCGCCGGGCCTGTACGCCCGCGCCTTCCTCGAGGGCCGGCTCACCGAGGACGACCTGACCCGCTTCCGCCGCGAGCTCGACCCCAAGGGGGGCCTGAGCAGCTACCCGCACCCCTTCCTGATGCCGGACTTCTGGGAGTTCCCCACCGTCAGCATGGGCCTGACCGCCCTGACGGCCATCTACCAGGCCCGCTTCAACCACTATCTGGTCGACCGCGGCCTGCGGGGCGCCAGCGGCCGCAAGGTATGGGCCATGCTCGGCGACGGCGAGATGGACGAGCCGGAGAGCCTCGGCGCCATCACCCTGGCCAGCCGCGAGCAGCTCGACAACCTCATCTTCGTGGTGAACTGCAACCTGCAGCGGCTCGACGGGCCGGTGCGCGGCAACGGCAAGATCATGCAGGAACTGGAGGCGGCCTTCCGCGGCGCCGGCTGGAACGTGATCAAGGTGATCTGGGGCAGCGACTGGGACGTCCTGCTCGAGAAGGACACCAGCGGCAAGCTGCTGCAGCGCATGGAGGAGATCCTCGACGGCGAGATGCAGCGCTACACCGTCAGCAGCGGGGCCTACATCCGCGAGCACTTCTTCGGCAAGTACCCCGAACTGCTCGAGCTGGTCGAGCACTACAGCGACGAGCAGATCCGCAAGCTGCGGCGCGGGGGCCACGACCCGCTCAAGGTGCACGCGGCCTACAAGGCGGCCTTCGAGCACAAGGGCTCGCCCACGGTCATCCTGGCCCAGACCATCAAGGGCTACGGGCTGGGCGAGGCCGGCGAGGGCAAGAACATCACCCACAGCCAGAAGAAGCTGAACGAGGACGAGCTCAAGGAATTCCGCACGCGCTTCAACATCCCCATCAGCGACGACGACATCGGCGACGCGCCCTTCTACAAGCCCGACGCCGACGCGCCCGAGCTGAAGCACCTGCGCCAGCGCCGCGAGGCCCTCGGCGGCCACCTGCCGGTGCGGGTGGACAAGAGCCGGCCCATGGCCTGCCACACCGAGGAACTGGTGCGCGAGTACTACGAGGGCTCGGGCGACCGCGAGCTGGCCACGACCATGGCGTACGTGCATCTGCTCGCGAAGCTCCTGCGTGACGAGGAGATCGGCAAGCTCATCGTGCCCATCGTGCCCGACGAGGCCCGCACCTTCGGCATGGAGTCGCTCTTCCGGCAGGCCGGCATCTACAGCCACGCCGGCCAGCTCTACGACCCGGTCGACAAGGGCAGCCTGCTCTTCTACAACGAGACCAAGCAGGGCGCGATCCTGGAGGAGGGTCTGAGCGAGGCCGGTTCCATGGCGAGCTTCATCGCCGCCGGCACCGCCTACGCCAACAACGGGGTCAACACGATCCCCTTCTACACCTTCTACTCGATGTTCGGCTTCCAGCGGGTGGGCGACCTGATCTGGCAGGCCTGCGACAGCCAGGCCCGCGGCTTCCTGATCGGCGCCACCGCCGGCCGCACCACCCTGGCGGGCGAGGGCCTGCAGCACCAGGACGGCCACAGCCACGTGCTGGCCATGACGCCGACCAAGGTCAAGGCCTACGACCCGGCCTTCGCCTACGAGCTGGCCGTGATCGTGCACGACGGCATCAACCGCATGTACTGCCACGGCGAGAGCTGGATCTACTACCTGACGGTGATGAACGAGACCTACCTCATGCCGGCGATGCCCAAGCGGGCCGGCGTGAAGGAAGGCATCCTCAAGGGGATGTACAGGTTCCGGGCGTCCGAGACGAAGGGCGCCAAGGCCAAGGGCAAGCCGAAGGCCCACCTCCTTGGTTCGGGCGCCATCCTCAACGAGGCCATCAAGGCCCAGGCCATCCTCGAGAAGGACTACGGCGTGGCCGCCGACGTGTGGAGCGTCACGAGCTACAAGGAGCTCTACATGGACGCCGTCGAGTGCGAGCGCCACAACCTGCTGAACCCGGCCGCGAAACCCCGCGTGCCCTACGTGCAGAGCCTGCTGGCCAAGGAGGAGGGCGTCTTCGTGGCGGCCTCGGACTACATGAAGATCCTGCCGGCCACCGTGGCCCAGTGGTTCCCGCACCCGCTGCACTGCCTCGGCACCGACGGCTTCGGCCGCAGCGACGGCCGCGACCAGCTGCGCGACTTCTTCGAGGTCGACGCCCGCTACATCGCCGTCGCCGCCCTGCACCGCCTGGCCGCCGACGGCAAGGTGCCGGCCAAGCTCGTGGCGCAGGCCATCAAGGACCTGGGGATCGACCCCGGCAAGCTGAACCCGCACGTCGACTAGCGCGACGTTCATGCCCGGCGCGCCGCACCGGCGGGCCGGATCGGAAGGACGAACATGGCGACGGAAATCCGCGTGCCCGAAGTGTCGGACGGCGTGACCGAGGGAACGGTCATCTCCGTCAACGTCAAGGCGGGGGACAAGGTCGAGGCCGACCAGACCCTGCTGGAGATGGAGACGGACAAGGCCGTCGTGGCGATCCCCTCGCCCTTCGACGGCGTCATCACCGAGGTGAAGGTGGCCGAGGGCGACACCGTGCCCATCGGCGCCGTGATCGCCCTGGGCGAGCCTGGCGGCGGCGCCGCGGCCGCGGCCCC
>JAGRNP010000121.1 GCA_020440705.1 bacterium
CATGGCCTGCCCCACCTCGCTGCGCACGGCCCGCTCCTGGCCGGCCACGGCCCGGCGCAACCGCGCCAACAGGGGGCTCGCCCCGTCGACGATGCGGCCGTCCGGGTCGAGGGCGCGTCCGATGGCACCGACCAGCCCGTCGAAGGTGGCCATCTGGACCGCCGCCTCGCCCCAGCGCGGGCACGCCTCGCGACGGGCGAGGAACCAGCGTCGCAGGTCGTCGAGCTCGCGCGCCACGGCCGCCACGTGGACCAGGTCCGGCCCCTCCAGGCGCACCGGTGGGGGACGGCGGATCAGCGCGAGGGCGCCGGAGACATCGACCAGGGGCGGGCCGTCGGCGTCGGCGAGGGCCCGGGCCACCTCGTCGGCCAGTTCGTGCGCCAGGGCGACGGAGACGGGGCTGGCGAAGGGCCGGCGCGCGCGGACAGCATCGGCGGCCAGGGGATTGCGGCAGTGGGCGGCCACCTGGGCGGTGATCCGCTCCCATTCCAGCAGGCGGACCGAGCGCGCGTCCAGGACGACGCGGTCGTCGCGCCGGGCCGATTCGAAGCGTGCGAGCAGGGAGATCATGGCGGGCTTTCGTCAGCGGCCGAGGGCGTCGTCGGCCTTCTCCTTGACCTTGTCCCGGGCCGCGTCGGCCTTCTCGCGGGCCTGGTCGAGGGAGCGGTCCCAGACGGCGTCGACGTCGCTGCCGGCCAGACGCCGCACCTGCTCGTAGACGCTCGGCGCGGCATAGAAGATGAAGCGGCCGACGGCCGTGCGGTCGCAGGAATTCTGGACCTCCACGCCGCCCGGCACCGAACTGACGGCCACGAGCAGCACGCTGGCCACGAGGGTGCCGAGGGCCATGCCCACCACGGCGCCGCCCCAGCGGTCGAGCCAGCCCAGCACCGTCAGGCGCACCATCCGGCTGAGGAACGAGGCGAGCAGACGGCTGAGGATCAGGCCGGCGAAGAAGAGCACCGCCCAGGTGATCAGCAGCGCCGGGCCCTCGCCCACGCCGGTCCGGGCCTCGACCCACGGCACGACCGAGGTCGCGAAGCGGGCGGTCAGCACGAGGGTCACGAAGACGCCGGCGATCTCCAGCACGCGCTTGACCACGCCGTCCTTGAAGCCGAGGATGCCGAAGAAGAGGATGACCGCGAAGGCGATGATGACGGGCGCGCTCACGTCAGCCCACCAGTGCCTTCTTGACCAGGGCGCTCACCTTGCCGCCGTCGGCGCGGCCCGCGGTCTTCGGCATGAGGGCCTTCATCACCTTGCCCATGTCCTGGGGCCCGGCGGCCCCGGTCTCGGCGATGGCCTCCTGGACGGCGGCCGCGATCTCCGCGTCGGACATCTGCCCGGGCAGGAACTCCTCGACGATGCCCATCTCGGCCTCGGCGGCGGCCTTCAGGTCGTCGCGGCCGCCGTCGCCGTAGCTGCGGATCTGGTCCTTCACCTTCTTGCCGTAGCTGGCGAGCACCTTGATGACGGCCTCGTCGTCGAGCTCGGTGCGGGTGTCGACCTCGACCTGCTTGAGGGCCGACTGCAGCATGCGCAGCACGCCGAGGCGCTCCTTGTTCTTCGCTTTCATGGCGACGACGACCTCGGACTGGATGCGGCTGGCGATCTCACTCTTGGCCATGGCGTTCGTTCCTTTGCGGGATGGTTGGGCGGATCCGGTGCTCATGAAAGACCGGCTGCGCGGACGTGTCAAGCCTCGGCCGCGGTCCAGGCCTGACGCAGGGTCTGCAGGGCGGTCAGGCCCGCGGCGGCGGCGGTCTCGGCGCGCAGCACGTGCGGACCGAGGGTCACCGGTCGGCCGGCGGCGTCCAGGAGCGCCAGTTCGGCGGGCGACCAGCCTCCCTCCGGCCCCACGCAGAAGACCAGCTCCGCCGGGGTGTCGGCCGGCGGCGCGGCCAGCAGATCGCGCCACGGCACCACGCGCCCGGCGGGCATCTCCCAGGGGGCGGCACCGAAGAGCAGCACCCCCCCCGCGAGTCCGGGCAGGGCCTCGGCCAGGGGGCACGGGGCCGCCAGGTCGGGCAGCCAGCTGCGGCCGCACTGCTTGAGGGCCGACTTCATGATCGTCACCCAGCGTTCGCGCTTGCCCTCGCGCGGGTCGATGACCCCGTGCTCGCAGCGCAGCGGCACGAGGCGGTGCGCCCCCAGTTCGACCGCCTTCTCCACCGCCCACTCGAAACGCTTGCCCTTGACCACCGCGACGGCGAGCACCAGGCGCGGCGCCGCCGCCTCGGCCGGATCGTCGGCCACCGCGGTGATGCGCACCCGCACCCGCCGGCCGTCGCGCCCGTCGGGCACGGCCTCCAGGCGGTGGCCCCGGCCGTCGACCAGGTGCAGCGTCGTGTCGCGGCCGCCGCGCAGGACGGTGCTCAGGTGATGGCTCTCGTCGCGGTCCAGGACGACCGTGTCGCCCGGACCCGGCAGCCCCGCATCGGCGGTGTCGAGGTAGAAATGGCGCAAAGTCGCGCTCCTCTGCGGACGACGGTCCGGTGGATCGTCCGGCGGGCTCAGTCGTAGAGGTGGCGGCCCGGCGCCGGCGCCTTGGCCGCGAGCTCGTCGCGCACCGCTTCGAGCTTCTGCCGGAGATCCTTGTCGAGGTCCTCGGGCGTCCAGGCCAGGACCCGGACCAGCTGGTCGCCGGTGCCCGGACGGTTCACGTGGGGAATGCCCTTCTTCCGCATGCGGAAGATCTTGTGGCTCTGGGTGCCGGCCGGGATCTTCAGGGCCACCTTCCCGTCGAGGGTCGGCACCTGCACCTTCGTGCCGAGCATGAGGTCGACCGGCGACAGGGGCAGGTCGATGAGCAGGTCGTCGCCGTGGCGGGCGAAGAGCGCGTGCTCGGCCACCTCGAAGACGACGCGCAGGTGGCCGGCCGGCGACCCGTTGTCCCCCACGTCGCCCTTGCCCTGCAGCTCCATGTAGTTGCCCGTGCTCACGCCCGCCGGCACCTTGATCTCGAGCTGCTCCTCGCCGCGGATCGTGCCGGTGCCGCGGCAGGTGCCGCACGGGTCCTGCACCACGCTGCCCTGGCCGTGGCAGTGGGGGCAGACGCCCTCGGTCACCATCTGGCCCAGCAGCGACTGGCGCACCTGGCGCACGCGGCCCTGGCCCCGGCAGTGGGAACAGGTCACGGGCCGCGAGCCGGCCTTGGCCCCGGTCCCCGCACAGTCGCCGCAGGCCACGTTCTTGTTCAGCTTGACGGTCTTCTTGGCCCCGACCGCGGCCTCCTCGAGGGTGACCTTGAGCTTCAGCTGCAGGTTGCGGCCGCGCCGCTGGGCAGCACCCCCGCCCCCGCCGCCGCCGAAGATGTCGCCCATGCCGAAGTTGCGCAGGAAACTCTCGAGGGCGTCGTTCAGATCGACGTTGAAGCCCTGCCCGCCGAAGCCCTGGCCGCCGAAGCCCTGCCCGCCACCCATGTGGCCGAACTGGTCGTACTGGGCGCGCTTCTGCTCGTCCTTCAGCACCTCGTAGGCCTCGGTGGCCTCGCGGAACTTCTCCGCCGCCGAGGGGTCGTCCGGATTCTTGTCCGGATGGAACTGGATCGCCTTGCCGCGATAGGCTTTCTTGATCTCGGCCGTGGACGCGTCCTTCGCCACGCCGAGCACCTCGTAGTAGTCCCGCTTGCTGCTCATGTGCCCTTCCCGTGTTCGCGATGGCGGCGTCCGGTCCTTCCGGACGTGCCGCGCCGGACGTGTCCGCCCGGCAGCCCCGTCACGCGGAGATGATGACCCGCGCCGGCCGCAGGACCAGCTCCCCGAAGCGGTAGCCCTGCTGGGCGACCTCGATCACGACGCCCGGCTCGACGCCCTCGCGCTCGAACTGGCCCACCGCCTCGTGCACGTTGGGGTCGAAGGCCGCCGCCAGCGCCTCGATGGGCTCGACGCCCTGGTCCTTCAGGACCCCGCGGAGGCGCTGGTGGATGAGTTCCACTCCCTCGCGGAACGGATCCGGCGTGCCAGTATCCGCGTCGCCCGGGACCGATTGCAAGGCCCTTTCGAAGTTGTCGACGACCTCGAGGAACGCGCGCAGGATGTCGGCCTGGGCGAAGCGGCGCCCCTGGACCAGGTCGCGGCTGGCGCGCTTGCGCACGTTGTCCAGCTCGGCCACGGTGCGCAGCCACTTGTCCTTGAACTCGTCGCGCTCGGCCGCGAGGACCGCCACCGGATCGGGCGCCTCCTCCTCCGGCCCGGCCGGCGCGACATCGTCGGCGCCGGCGGCGGCCGGCGCGTCGGCGGTCGCGGCGCTCTCCGCCGCTGCGGCCGTGGACTCCTCGCCCGCGGCGGCGGCCGCGGCTTCCTCGTGCTTCTTCTTCGACGACTTGCTCATCTTGCGGTCCTTTGTGCGGATGTCCGCCGTGCGCCGTGCCGGCGCGGCGGGGTTGCGGTTCAGCTGACGCGCGCGAGGGCGTCGCGCAGGATATCGATGCCGTGGAAGACCCGCTGGTACGACATGCGGCGCGGGCCGATGACGGCGAGCAGCCCCGGCCGGCCGTCCAGCTCGAAGGCGCCGGTGAGCACGGAGAACGAGCGCAGGTCGCCGATGGGGTTCTCGCCCCCGATCCACACGCCCACCTCGTCGCCCGGGCGCCCCACGGCCTCGCGCAGGGTGCGGCTGATGCGGTCGGGCGCCTCCATGAAGCGCAGCAGCGCCTGCAGCGAACAGGTCTCCTGCAGCTCAGGCACCGCCAGCACCCGGCCGACGCCGTCGACGCCGACATCCTCGGAAACGGCCGCCGTGAGCAGCTCGCGACCCGCGCGCGCCATGTGGCCGGCGCAGGCCGAGACCGGCGTCGGCACCAGGTCGACGCGGTCGAGCAGGCCGCCGCGGATCTCGGCCAGGGTGCGGCCGGCGATGCGCTCGTTCAGCTCGCGCACCGCCTCGGCGAGCACCGTGCGGGCGACGCCGTCCGGCAGGTCCACCAGGCCGGTGCGCACCTGGGCCGTGTCGAGGATCACGACCATCAGGCCGCGGTCGCTCGCCTTCGGATACACCTCGACCCGCTCGACCCGCGCCGCCAGCCGCGACGGGCCCACGATGACGCTGATGTTCTCGGACAGGCGGCTGAGGAGCCCGGCCAGGGCCTTCCAGCGGTCCTGGCGACCGAGGCTGTCGCGGATGTCGCGCTGGGCCACGGCCCGCAGCTCGGCCGGCGCCTCGTGGCGACGCAGGGCCCAGCCCGCCCGCAAGCGGTCGACGAAGACCCGAAAGCCGGCATCAGTGGGCAGACGCCCCGCCGAGGTGTGGGGCTGCTCCAGGAACCCGGTGTCTTCCAGCCGCTTCATCTCGGCGCGGATGGTCGCCGACGACACCGCCCGCTGCAGCGAGCGCTCGACCAGGCCCGAACTGACGGGCCGGCCGGTCTCGATGTGCAGCCGCACGACCGCCTCGAGGATCTCTAGCCGGCGGCGGTCCAGGCCTGATGTCGTTTCGCGTCGCAACGTGTCGTTTCCCCTGTTTCCCGGGCGTCCGGACGGTTTGCGGGGCCTAATTAACCAAGGGGGTCCGGCAGTGTCAACCCCGCCAGGCGCTCCTCGATGGTGTCCAGGCGCAGGAAGCCGGTGCCGGTGAGGGCCAGCCGCCCCTGTCGGACCCGCCACAGCCCCTCGGCCTCGCCGCGCGCCAGATCCAGTGCCCCGGGCGGGAGCCCGTCGATCCGCACGCCCTCCGCGGTGCGCAGGGCCAGGATCAGCCGCTCGAGCCGCAGCGCCGGCCGGTCCAGTTCGTCGATCGACCCGGCGGGCAACCGACCCGCCTCGAGCGCCGCCAGCCACGTGGGCAGGTCGTCGGGGTTGGCGTAGCGCCGGCGGCCCCAGTAGCCGTGGGCCCCGGGCCCCAGCGCCAGCCAGGGCCGGTGCCGCCAGTAGTTGCGGTTGTGCCGCGACTCGGCCCCGGGCCGCGCGAAGTTGGCCACCTCGTACTGGACGATGCCATGCCCGGCAAGGTGTTCGATCACCGCCAGGTAGAGGCGCTCGGTGGCCGCGTCCGGCAGCAGGCGCACCTCGCCCCGGGCCAGGCGCCGCTCCAGCCGGGTGCCCGGATGCACCTCCAGGATGTACACCGAGAAGTGCTCCACCCCCAGGGCCACCGCCTCGTCCAGCTCGGCCAGCAGCCGCTCGCGCACGAGACCGGGCCCGATGATCCAGTCGGCCGAGACCCGCGGAAAACGCGCGCAGGCCAGGGCCAGGGCGTGCCGGGCCGTGGTCGGGTCGCAGGCGCGGCCCAGCAGGCGCAGCACCTCGGCGTCGAGGCTCTGCACCCCCAGGCTGACGCGCGTCACGCCGGCGGCGAGCCAGGCGTCGACCACGTCCGGGGTGAGCGTCTCGGGATTGGCCTCGGCGGTGAGCTCGAAATCGTCGGTGCGGGGCCAGCCGGCGAGCACGTCGGCGAGCAGGGTGGTCATCAGGTCGGGCTCGAGCTGCGAGGGCGTGCCGCCGCCGAGATAGCAGGTGGCCAGGGGACGGCGCGCCGCCGCGAGCACGCCGCACGCCTCGCGGCGCAGGTCCAGCTCGCGCCGCACCGCCGCGACGTAGCGTGCGCGCAGCTCGGCGCCGTGTTCGGCGGTGCGGGCGAAGTGGCAATAGGAGCAGATCGAACCGCAGAAGGGCACGTGGACGTACAGCCCCCACGCCCCGGGCGCGGCCCCGCCGGTCATCGGATCAGGTCGCCGATCCGATCGAAGCGCACGCGCTTGCGCTCGCCGTCCCAGGACCAGTAGAGGAAGATGGCCTTGCCCTTGATGAGCTTCTTGTCGAGCGGCCCCCAGTAGCGGGAGTCGAGACTGTTGTACCGGTTGTCGCCCATCATGAAGATGTGGCCCGCGGGCACCACGAAGGGGTTCGGCATGCCCGGCCAGGGCCAGCTGCGGTTGCGCGGCTGGCGCACGTACGAGGCCTGGTCGTGCTTGGCGCGCGGCGCGGGGCACGCCTCCGGGTCGGTCCAGTTGGGCACGCAGCTGTGGTCGCCGTCGCGCTCGCCGAAGTTGCTCTCGTAGATCTCGCCGTTGACGTAGAGCACGCCCTCGTCCACCGCCACCGTGTCGCCCTCGACGGCCACGCAGCGCTTGATGTAGTCGAGGTTCTTGTCCTCGGGGAAGGCGAAGACGATGATGTCGCCCTGCCGCGGCTCGCGGATGGCCGGCAGGTGCAGCACCGGCAGGTCCTTGACGATGGTCCAGTTCAGCAGGCGCACGCGCTCGGGCGTCTTGATGCCGTAGATGAACTTGTTCACCATGAGCCAGTCGCCGATCTGCAGCGTCTCGAGCATGGAGCCCGTGGGGATCCGGAAGGGCTGGACGAGGGTCTGGCGCAGCAGCAGCGCGATGACCAGGGCGATGCCGATGGACTTGGCGTAGTCCTTCACCGTGGCCACCAGCCCCGTCGGCTTCGCGGCGACCCGGCCCTGGCCGCCGGCGCTCCCGTCGGCCGGCGCGGCGGCGGGGTCCTGGTCCTTCTTGCGGTTCTTCTTGCCCATCTCGGTTCTCCGTCAGCGTTCGACCTTGAGCACGGCCAGGAAGGCCTCCTGGGGGATCTCCACCGACCCCACCTGCTTCATGCGCTTCTTGCCCTCTTTCTGCTTCTCGAGCAGCTTCCGCTTGCGCGTGATGTCGCCGCCGTAGCACTTGGCGGTCACGTTCTTGCGGAACGCCTGCACCGTGGTGCGGGCCAGCACCCGGGTGCCCACCGCGGCCTGGATCGCCACGGCGAACATCTGCCGCGGGATCAGTTCCTTCAGCTTCTGGCACAGCTTCAGGCCCCAGCTGTAGGCGTTGTCCCGGTGCACGATGCAGGTCAGGGCGTCGACCATGTCCCCGTTGATGAGGATGTCCAGCCGGATCAGGTCGTCGGCCTGGTGCCGGACGTACTCGTAGTCGAGGGAGGCGTAGCCCTTGGTCACGGACTTCAGCGTGTCGTAGTAGTCGACCACCAGCTCGTTCAGAGGCAGGTCGAACTCGATGTTCACGCGCTCGGTGTCCAGGTACTCCATCTTCGTCTGCACGCCGCGGCGGTCGAGGCTGATCTTGATCACGGCCCCCACGTAGTCCTTCGGCGTGATCACCGAGGCCCGCACGATCGGCTCGCGGATCTTGTCGATGAACTTGACGTCCGGCAGCAGGGCGGGGTTCTCGCACAGCTGCACCGTGCCGTCCTTCAGCAGCACCTCGTACTCCACGTTGGGCAGGGTGGCGATGAGCGTCAGGTCGTACTCGCGCTCTAGGCGCTCCTGGATGATCTCCATGTGGAGCAGGCCCAGGAAGCCGCAGCGGAAGCCGAAGCCCAGGGCGGCGCTCGTCTCCTTCTCCCAGGTGAGGGAGGCGTCGTTCATCTGCAGCTTCTGCAGGGCGTCGAGCAGGTCGTCGTACTGGTCGTTGTCGGTGGGGTAGAGCCCGGAGAAGACCATGGGCTTGGCCTCCTCGTAGCCGGGCCAGGGCTCGGCGCAGGGGTTCTCCACCAGGGTCACGGTGTCGCCCACCCGCACGTGGCGCACGTCCTTGGCGCCGGTGGCGATGTAGCCCACCTCGCCGGCCGTGAGCTCCTTCTGGGCGATGCGGTCCATGCGGAACCAGCCGATCTCGCCCACCTCGAAGCGCTTCTCGTTGCCGAAGAACTGGATGCGCTCGCCCTTGCGGATCGTGCCCTCGAAGAGCCGCACGTAGGCCACGGCCCCCACGTAGGGGTCGAAGATCGAGTCGAAGATGAGGCCCTTGGGGGGCGCCGCCGGATCGCCCTTGGGCGCCGGCACGCGATCGACGATGGCAGCCAGGAGCTTGTCGATGCCCTGGCCCGTCTTGGCGCTGCAGAGGACGACCTCCTCGGGGTCGCACCCGATCAGGTCGATGAACTGCTCCATGACGAACTCGGGGCGGGCCGCCGGCAGGTCGATCTTGTTGATGACCGGGATGATCTCCAGGTCGTGCTCGAGCGCCAGGTAGAGGTTGTTGATGGTCTGGGCCTGCACGCCCTGCACGGCGTCGACCACCAGCAGCGCCCCCTCGCAGGCGGCCAGGCTGCGGCTCACCTCGTAGTGGAAGTCGACGTGCCCCGGCGTGTCGATGAGGTTCAGCGTGTGCGGCCCGTGGCCGGGGACCTCGTACTGCATGCGGATCGGGTGGCTCTTGATGGTGATGCCGCGCTCCCGCTCGAGGTCCATGGAGTCGAGGGTCTGCTCCTGCAGCTGCTTCCCCGAGAGCGTCCCGGTGTGCTCGAGCAGGCGATCGGCCAGGGTGCTCTTCCCGTGGTCGATGTGGGCGATGATGCAGAAGTTGCGCGTCGTCTCGCGGGAGAAGCCCATGGCCGGATGTCACCGCCTTGCCGCTCGGGTGGCGCGCCGGACGCCGGGTCCGGATCGCGGGTATACCAAAACGTTCGGCCGGAAGCGACCGAACGACGGCCCAAAGATACCCCTCAGAACGTCTTTCGCCACTGAAAAACGGTGACCACGGGGCCGTCGCCCTGGCCGGGCACCGCATCGGCGACGGGGCCGAAGGTGTCGTCCCAGCGGTCGGGCACGGGTACGGGGTCCTGGTCGAAGTCGAAGAGGTGGGCCCCCACGTAGGCGTCCAGGGCGATGATCAGCAGGGTGCCGCCGCTCCACCAGGCGAAGTCGCGCATCTGCTCCCAGCTCTCGTCGGCGATGTCCCGGTAGCGGTCGCGGTTGGGGTCGTCGACGGGCAGTCCCTCGCTGTAGTCGCGCGCCCGGACCGCCTGCCGGTCGCGGGACAGCATGTGGGTCCAGAAGTACATCTGGGTACCGAAGCCCAGGGCCGCCTTCCAGCTGTTGCGGGAGTAGAGTTGGCCCCAGCCGGGGAAGAGCGGCGTCATGACCACCGCGGCGGTGGGGCTGATCCCCGTGTCCCAGAGGTCCACCGGCGCCACCGCCACCGCCGCCGGGTTGGGCCGCGGCGTGTCGTCGGCCAGCAGCGAATCGGCGGCCGCCGCCCAGCCCGTCGTGTCCGTCAGGGCGGCCGCCGGGACGGCCGTCTCCGCCGGCTGGCCCGCCGCCGTCGTCGCCGCCAGCAGCGGCAGGCCGAGCAGCAGGATCGACACGAAACGGATCATGGCGCGGGCATCCTCCGGACCAGCAGCTTCTCCGGGAGCACGCGCACCCGGTGGGTTCCGGCGGGCAGGACGTCCGGCTCGCCGTCGAGATGGTACGCGACCGGCCGGTCGGCGACCAAGGTGATTTCGGGGCCCCGCACCACCTGCAGGGCCGGATGGTCGAGCCGCCCGCCGCCGGCGGCCTTCGGCAGCAGGCGCATGGCCGCCAGGGGCGGCAGCGGCGCGATCAGGGCGGCGTCGAGCAGGCCGTCGTCCCACGCCGCGTCGGGGGCGAAGCGGAAGCCACCTCCGGTGAAGGGGCCGTTGCAGATCTCCGCCAGCAGGCAGGGACCGTCCACGGTGACCGGCGCGGCGCCCCCCACCCGCCACGTGACCGGCTGCCCCCGGTAGCCCAGCAGGGTCTTCGCCGCGGCCAGGGTGTACCGGTAGCGGCCCAGCCAGCGCCAGTAACCGGCGGCGGCGCCCGACACCAGGCCGCTGGCGAGCAACCCGCACGAGTTCACGAAGACCATGTCGTTCAGGGCGGCCACATCGACGGGCCGATCGTGGCCGGCGGCGATGGCCGCCACCGTCGCCGCCGGCGTCGGGCAGCCGATCCCGGCGGCGAAGTCGTTGCCGCTGCCGGACGGCAACACGGCCAGGGCGCACGGGGTTCCCACGAGACCCGCGGCCACCTCGTGCACGGTGCCGTCGCCCCCCACCGCCACGACGAGGTCGCCGCCGGCGGCGGCCCAGGCGCGGGCCAGTTCGGTGGCGTGGCCCGGCCCCCGCGTGGGACCGGGCTCGACGTGATCGCCCAGGGGGCGCACCAGCGCGACGGCCTCGGCCGCGGTCACGCGACCGCGTCCCGGGCCGGAATGCGGATTGGCCACGACGAGGGCGCGCCGGAATGCGGAGGGACGGGCGGGGCCGGACATGGGACTCCCCGGGGAAGAGGTGGCGGGAATGTGTGGGAATCGAACCCACCTCGGACGGTAAACGCGCCCGACAAAAGGATTTGAAGTCCCCGGCCGTCACCAGACGACACTCATTCCCGCCCGGGCTGGGGGCGGCGCGGGGCCCGCCGCCGTCTAGCTACGATAGGCCACCATCTCGATTTCCACCAGCACATCCTTGGGCAAACGCGACACCTCGACCACGCTGCGCGCGGGCGGCTCGGCGGGGAAGAAATCCCGGTACACCTCGTTGATGTTGGCGAACTGCCCCATGTCGCGGATGAAGATGGTGGCCTTGACCACGTCGCTCAGGGCGTAGCCGCCCGCGGCCAGGATCGCCTCGGCGTTCTGCAGCGCCTGCAGGGTCTGGCTCGCGGCGTCGTCGCCCACGATCTCCATGGTCACGGGATCGAGGGGGATCTGCCCGGCGGTGAACAGGAATCCGTCGACGACGTTCGCCTGGCTGTAGGGGCCGATGGCGGCCGGAGCCTTGTCGGTCTGGATGATCTTGCGGGCCATGGTCGGTTCCTCTCCTTTGGGGTCCTGGCGGATGGTAGACGATCGGGGGGGTGGCGGCCAGAGGGATGTCGCCGGGGGGCGCGGCGGGCCCCGGCCGGCGGCCGGGGTCCGCCTCCTTCCTCGCCGACTTCGGCCA
>JAGRNP010000122.1 GCA_020440705.1 bacterium
ACCCGTCGTCGACGGCGGTCTCGGCGCCCCCGCGGTCATCCTGGGCGAGGCCGGCACCTCCTGGCAGCCCCACTTCACTCGCGACGGCATCCCCGTCGGCACCGGTCACATCCTGGCCGACGATCCCTGGCTCACCCCGACCGAGGGCCTGACGGCGAGCGATCTCTCCGAAGGGGCCGACGGCTGGGGGGGCACCGGGGGGCGCGTCGAACTGCGCACCGCCGACCCGCAGCCCGACCGGGCCGTGTCGGGCTACCGCGGCGTGAAGGGGCGCCACGAGCAGTACTTCCGCTCGATCCACCTGCTCACGCCGCAGGCGGCGTGGCGCGGCGCCTTCGAGTTCGAGGAGAGCCTCGACATCGAGGGCTACAATTTCACGACCGAGCCGGACTTCGCCTTCACGGCCGCGAGCGAGAACGAGTTTCCGGGGCACAGCCGCGTGCGGCAGAGTCGGGCGCGCCTCTTCCGCGAGCTCGACGCGGACAACCGCTTCGTCTTCGAGTACGGCAACGGGCGGCTGACCAAGGACGCCCTGCCCGCCCTCGGCGCCGAACACCTCGAACTCTGGGACGACAACGTGGCGGCGACCATGCAGGCCCGCCTCGGGGGCTGGCGCCTGGAGACCCGGGTCTTCCACCGCAACCGCGACGTGGAGTGGGGCGACCGCAGCAGCGTCGGCGTGCGGGGCGAGGACACGCGTCTGCTCGAGACGGGCCGCGAAGGCGTGGCCGTCGACCTGCTGCGCGCCGGCGCGGACGGCGTCCCGGCGCGCGGCCTGGAACTGCGGGCGGCCAACTGGCGCGTCGACGACACCCTCGACGGCTCGGGCTGGCTGGACGGCTACGCCGACGATCCCAACGGGGACGGTCAGACGGCGCGGGCGATGGTGCGCTACGGCAGCCGGCGGGGGGCCGTGGCCTGGCGCCTCGCCGGCGGCGCCGACTGGGACAGCCACGCGGGCACCGGTCCGGCCGCCGAGGCCGAAGCGGGCCTGGGGGACGAGGCGCCGTGGTTCGTCGCCACCGCGAGCTACGGCGGGAGGGCTCCGCGCAGCGACGAGCTGTTGACACCCCTGGCCCGGGATGTCGCCGGACGGGAACTGGTGCTGCTGCCCAACCGCGACCTCGATCGCGAGAAGACGTTGCGCCTGGGCGCGAAACTGGCCGGCGGGCTTCTCGGCTTCGATCTTGCAGTCGACGCGAGCGTGCGGCGCCTGCGCGACGGCATCTGGTGGGAGGCGCTGCCTGGTGACGGCGACACCGGCCGCTGGCGCAACGGCCTGGAGATGGACAGCTCCCGCCTGACGGGGTCGGTCGCCCGCGAGGGGCGGTTCCTCGGCTGGGGGCGCGTGATGGTGGAGGGGACGTGGCAGCAGAGCGACGAGACCGCGGGACACGCGTCCTTCCTGCCGCCGGAGCGCTACCTGCGCAGCCACCTCATGTGGGAGAACCACTTCTTCCAGGAGGACGGCATCCTGCAGTTGGCCCTCATCAGCACGGCCCAGGCGGAGATGGCCGACCCCTGGGACGTGACCCGGACGTCCCGCCTCCCGGCGCGCACGGTGCACGACCTGCTGGTGGGCTTCCGGCTGGTGGGGGCGCACCTGAGCGTGGGGATCCGCAACCTCACGGGCGAACGGGTCCAGATGACGAGCGGGGCCTGGAGCACGGGACAGGAGCTCGACCTGCGCCTCCACTGGAACTGGGTCTACTGAGCCGGCCGCGGGCCCGACTCCATGGTCCCCATCTCCTGGGTTTCCTGCTGGCCTGCCTGCTCCTGACGGGCGGGCGCCTCGTCCACCGGCAGCTGCTGACCGGCCCGGACGGCGCCTGGCGGGACCCGCTCTGGCTCGACTCGGTTCTCGCCATGCCGGCGGAACTGGCGGGGGCCGCCCTGGCGCCCGACCCCGCCATGGCCGCCCCGGCCGCCGTGCTCACCGCGCCGCTGCCCATCAACCGCTGCTCGCCGGACAGCCTGACCCTCCTGCCCGGCGTCGGGCCGGTGCTGGCCGCCCGCATCGACGCGGCCCGCCGCGATGGCCTCGTTTTCCGCCGCGCCGCCGATCTGGAGCGGGTCAAGGGCATCGGGCCGCGCCTGGCCGCCCGGCTCGACACCCTCGTCGTCTACGCCCCCGCCGCCACCACCCCGCGCGACTCCGCCAAATCCCGGTAAAGTCGCTCATTTCCCGACCGATGACTGGATTGAACGACCGGACCGGACCCGATCCGGACGCCCGCCGACTCGCCCTCGGCAGGGATCGACCCAGGTCCGGGCACCAGAACGTGGCGAGGGAAACCGAGCGGGGACATCGCAGCATGAATACAGGGACGTCAGCAAGGACCACGGACAAGGTCTCGGCCAAGCTTCTGGAAGCCGGTCTCGTCGACGAGGCGGGTCTGGCGAAGGCCAAGGAGATCCAGAAGAAGGACGGCGGCAGCCTGGGGCAGGCGCTCATCAAGGGCGGCCTGATCGAGGAAGGCGTCTACGTCGGCTTCCTGGGCAAGGTGTACAACCTCCCGGTGGTCAACATGGACAAGGCCGAGATCGATGTCGCGTGCATCGACCTGATCCCCGCCGACGTGGCCTCCAAGTTCCAGGTGTTGCCCATCAGCCGCGCGGGCCGCGTGCTCACCGTGGCCATGGCCAACCCGAGCAACATCTTCGCCATCGACGACATCAAGTTCATCACCGGCCTGGACGTGCAGCCGGCCGTCGCCGGCGAGATCGCCATCCGCAAGGCCATCGACAAGTTCTACGCCACCACCGATTCGCTCGCGGCGATCATGGAGGGCATCGAGGACGACATCGAGCTGGTCGAGGACGATGACGACGCCGACATCACGGGCCAGGAGGGGCAGAACGCCCCGGTGGTGAAGCTCGTGAACACCCTCCTCGCCGAAGCGGTGAAGGTGGGGGCGTCCGATATCCACATCGAGCCCTACGAGCGGAACATGCGGGTCCGCTACCGCATCGACGGCGTGCTGACCGAGGTGATGGAGCCGCCCATCAAGCTGAAGAACGCGATCATCTCGCGCCTGAAGATCATGTCCGAACTGGACATCGCCGAGCGCCGCATCCCGCAGGACGGCCGCATCAAGCTGAAGATCGGCGCCAAGAAGGTCGACCTCCGCGTCTCGACGCTGCCCTGCATCTTCGGCGAGAAGGTCGTGATGCGAATCCTGGATAAGGGAAACCTCAACCTGGATCTCGCGGACTTCGGCATGGAAAGAAAGGCCATCGACGACATCTATGCCGCCATCGCCGCGCCCTTCGGCATGGTGCTGGTGACCGGGCCGACGGGGTCGGGCAAGACCACGACCCTGTACTCGTGCCTCTCGAAACTGAACGATTCGGGCCGCAACATCATGACGGCCGAGGATCCGGTCGAGTACAACATCGACGGGATCAACCAGGTCCAGGTCCGCGACGAGGTGGGCCTGACTTTTGCTTCCGCACTGAAAGCGTTCCTTCGCCAGGATCCCAACATCGTCATGGTGGGTGAGATCCGGGACCTCGAGACGGGCGGCATCGCCACCAAGGCGGCCCTCACCGGCCACCTCGTGCTGTCGACCCTCCACACGAACGACGCGCCGAGCACGGTCAACCGCATGATTGACATGGGCATCGAGCCGTTCCTCGTGGCGTCCAGTACGGTCCTGATCATGGCCCAGCGCCTGGTGCGGCGGATCTGCAGCAACTGCAAGGAGGAGGTCGAGCTCTCCGACGAGGCGCTGATCGACCTCGGCCTCAAGCCCGGCACCAAGGTGTGCCGCGGCAAGGGGTGTGAGAAATGCAATGGTTCGGGCTACTCGGGCCGGCAGGGACTGTACGAGGTCATGCCGATCACCCCGGAGATCCGGGAGCTCATCCTGGACCGGGCCTCGACCACCGAGCTGCGCCAGATGGCGGTCAAGCAGGGCATGAACACCCTGCGCCATGACGGGCTGATCAAGGTGGCCAAGGGTGTCACGACGGTGGAGGAAGTGTTGCGCGAAACCGCCGTGGCCGACTAGCCGCCGGTGCGCTGCACATAGAACGGGAGATTGCCGTGGTTGGAATGCGAGAACTGCTCGAGGACATGGTCTCCAAGGGGGCCAGCGACCTGCACATCACCGCCGGGCTGCCGCCGCAGCTGCGGATCGACGGCTCGGTCGCTTCGACGAATTTTCCGGTGCTGACCGGCGACGAGACCCGTCGCCTGGCCTACAGCATCCTCAACGACGAACAGAAGAAGCGCTTCGAGAACGAGAAGGAGCTGGACTTCAGCTTCGGCGTGCAGGGCATCAGCCGCTTCCGCGCCAACGTCTTCCAGCAGCGCGGCGTGACGGCCATGGCCATCCGCCAGATCCCCTACGAGATCCACACCTTCGAGCAGCTGGGCCTGCCCCAGGTGTGCCGCGATCTGATCGGCAAGATGCAGGGCCTGATCCTCGTGACGGGCCCCACGGGCAGCGGCAAGTCGACCACCCTGGCGACGATGCTCGACACGATCAACACGCAGCGCAAGGGCCACATCATCACGATCGAGGACCCCATCGAGTTCGTGCACCAGCACAAGAGCTGCATCGTCAACCAGCGCGAGGTGAACAGCGACACCCACGGCTTCACCGACGCGCTGAAGTACGTGCTGCGGCAGGATCCGGACGTGATCCTCGTCGGCGAGATGCGCGACCGCGAGACGATCGCCGCCGCGCTGACCATCGCCGAGACCGGGCACCTCTGCCTGGCGACGCTGCACACCAACAGCACCTTCGAGACGATCAACCGCATCGTCGACGTCTTCCCCTCGGGCCAGCAGAACCAGATCCGTTCGCAGCTCTCGTTCTGCCTGAAGGGCGTGCTCACGCAGCAGCTCATCCCGCGGGCCCGCGGCGGGGGACGCGTGCTGGCCATGGAGATCATGGTCTGCACCCCGGGCATCAAGGCGATGATCCGGGACGACAAGGTGCATCAGATCTACGGTCTGATGCAGGCCGGTCAGAAGCACGGCATGCAGACGATGAACCAGTCGCTGCACCAGGCCGTCATCAACAAGTGGATCAGCATGGAAGAGGCCATGAGCCGGTCGACCGACGTCGGTGAGCTGATGCAGATGCTGGGTGAACCCGCCGGCGTCTGAGTCGGGCGGAACCGATCTATGGAAAGGGGAGGAATCCCGTGAGCGACACCACCAAATACCTCTGGAAGGGCAAGACCGCCAAGGGCGAGATCCTTTCGGGGGAATACGAGGCCACGAGCAAGGACGAGTTGACGGCGTACCTGCGCAAGCGCAGGATCACCATCACCTCGATCAAGGAGAAGAAGAAGGCCGGCGGCGTCACCCTCTTCAAGAAGAAGGGCGTGAGCGTGAAGGACCTGTCGGTCTTCACCCGCCAGTTCGCCACCATGGTGAACGCCGGTCTGCCCCTCGTGCAGTGCCTCGACGTGCTCGGGCGCCAGCTCGAGAAGCCCCACTTCAAGGAAGTGGTGCTGCAGGTCACGGCGGACGTGGAGGGGGGCTCGACCCTGGCCGAGGCGCTCGGCAAGCACCCCAAGATCTTCTCCGACCTGTACGTGAACATGATCGCGGCCGGCGAGGCCGGCGGTATCCTGGACGTGATCCTGGGCCGTCTGGCCGTGTTCCTCGAGAAGGCCGACGCCCTGCAGCGCAAGGTGAAGGGCGCCATGACCTACCCGGTCATCGTGCTGACGGTCGCCGGCGGCGCCTGCATCTTCATGCTCATGTTCGTGATCCCGGTCTTCGCCAAGATGTTCGCCGACTTCGGCGGCGTGCTGCCCGCCCCGACCCGGATCGTCATGAACGTCTCCGACTTCATCCGCGGCTACTGGTGGGCCCTGGGCGCCGGCGCCTTCGCCGCGACGGTGATCTTCAAGCGCTACCGCGCGACCGAGAGCGGCCGCCGCAACACCGACCGCGCCGCCATGAAGATGCCGATCCTCGGCAACGTGATCCTGAAGTCGGCCGTGGCCCGCTTCACCCGCACCCTGGGCACCCTGATCGGGTCCGGCGTGCCGATCCTGCAGGGCCTGGAGATCACGTCCCGCACCGCGGGCAACAAGGTCATCCAGGAGGCCATCGGGGCCACCGCCAAGTCCATCAGCCAGGGCGACACCATCGCCGAGCCGCTGAAGGCGAGCGGCGTGTTCCCGCCCATGGTCGTCCAGATGATCGGCATCGGCGAGCAGACCGGCGCCCTGGACGAGATGCTGGCCAAGATCGCCGACTTCTACGACGACGAGGTCGACGCGGCGGTCGAGGCCCTCACCGCCGCCATCGAGCCGATCATGATCGTGCTCATGGGCGGCATGGTGGGCTCGATGCTCGTGGCCATGTACCTGCCCATGTTCAAGATGTCGAGCGTCGTGGGGTAACGCCTTGACCAACGCAGAGAGCGGCAGCCGGGACGATTCCCGCCAGAAGAAGCCCGGCCGCCGCGATCCCGGACTCGTCCTCCTGAAGTGGCGGCTGCATCTGGTGGCCGCCCTTCTCGTGTTCGGCGCCGGGGCCTGGATGATCGACCACACCGCGGTCGTCGTGCCCGGCCTGGTGGGCTCCCTCGGCCTGCTCGTGACCACGGTCGCGGTGGCCTGGGCGGCCCTGCAGGCGGGCGCTCCGCGGCGGGTGCTGGCCATGGTGCAGCTGGTGGCCGACGTGGTCATCGTGGCCCTGGTGGTCCACTTCACGGGCGGCCCGTACTCCGTCTTCCCGCTGGTGGCCTGCGTGCCGATCATGCTGGCGGCGACGTTCCTGGACGCGCGCTGGGCCGTGGGCCTGGCCGGCACCGCAGCCATCCTGACCGGCGGCGGCCACTTCGGCCTGGCCCTGGGCTGGCTGCTCAGCGGCGCGGCCGTCGACCACGACTACCTCTCCGGCTGGCCGGTCTTCGTGACGGCGCTGCACATGAGCGTCTTCATCGTCACGGGCATGATCAGCGGCGACCTCGCGCGGCGCCTGGCGCGCCGCCAGCTCGAGCAGTGGCGGGCCAACGTCCAGGTCCAGAAGTCGCGCTGCGAGGTGCGCAACATCCTCGACAACATCCACTCCGGCCTGATCACCGTCGACCCGCGCGGCGAGATCACGCGCGTCAATCCCCACGGCTGCCGCATCCTGAAGCTGCCGGAGAGCGAGCTGGTGGGGCGCGGCATCGAACTGGTCATGGCCGACGGCATGGACGACCTGGCCGACATCATCCTGCCGGTGGCCCGGGGGGGCGAACCGGTGAGCCGGGGCGAGGTCACGGTGCGCCGATTCGGCCGCGAGATGCCCCTCGGCCTGAACGTGAACCACCTGCTCGGCCCGCGCGGGCAGGTCATCGGCGCCATCGCCATCTTCACCGACCTGACCCGCGAGAAGGAGCTCTCGGCGCGCATGCGCGAGGCCGACCGCCTGGCCGCCATCGGCGAGCTCGCGGCCAGCATCGCCCACGAGATCCGCAACCCGCTGGCCAGCATCCGCGGCAGCGTGGAGATCCTCGCCGGCGAGCTCGTGCTCGAGGGCTACCAGCAGCAGCTGCTGGACCTGGTGCTCAAGGAGAGCGGGCGGGTCAACACGATCATCAACGACTTCCTCGGCTACTCGCGCATGCGGCGGGCGACCCAGAAGCGCTTCTCGGGCGAGGCCTGGCGCGACGAGATCACCCTGCAGATCCGCCAGCACGTCAACGCCAAGGACGGCAAGGTGCGGGTCGTGTGCGACGTCTTCCCGGACGAACTCGAGGTGAACGCCGATCCGGGCCAGCTCACCCAGATGGCGCTCAATCTGGCCATAAACGCCTGTCAGGCCATGAACTATCGCGGCGATCTCAGGTTGGCCCTGAATCTCGTCGACGGGGCGCGCAGCCTGGAACTCGTGGTCACCGATTCGGGCCCGGGCATCGACCCCGACATCCGCGACGAGCTCTTCAACCCCTTCAAGACCACCAAGGAGACGGGCACCGGCCTGGGCCTGTCGGTCGTCGCGCGCATCGCCGCGGGGCACGGGGGACTGGTGCGGGCCGAGGACGCCCCGGGCGGCGGCGCCATCTTCCGGGTGCGCTGGCCGGTGGTGAAGGACGGGATCGAGCGCGTGGCCAGCGTAGCCGGCGCGGGGCATGAGACCCGGCCCGCTCCGCAGCTGGTCGGCTGACCCTCCCGCCGACGGACCCGGGCGGATTGCCGGGGTAGGATTTTCCGTACGGATCTCATTATCAAAATTTCCCGCGAAAAGTGCAAATCCCCGTGCAAAAACGGTCAAGGGCGTTGCAAAAGCGCCGATACCCCTCCTGTGACTGCAAAACGCCAACTTCGCCCCGCAACAGTCAAGGAGCCGCGCGCATGGCCCTCGGACGGATCCTGGTCGTAGACGACGAAGAATCGATGTGCCAGTACCTCTCGATCCTCCTGCAGAAGGAGGGCTACGAGGTGCAGACCGTGAACTCCGGGGCCGCGGCCCTGAAGGTCATGGAGTCCGACCCCGTCGATGTCGTGATGACCGACATCCAGATGCCCAAGATGGACGGGATCCAGCTGCTGAAGGGGATCAAGGGCATCGATCCGACCACCCCGGTCATCATCATGACCGCCTACGCCAGCGAGCAGTCGGCCATCGACGCGGTGAACCTCGGCGCCTTCAGCTACATGCAGAAGCACTGCAAGAACGACGAGATCAAGATGGTGGTCCGCAACGCCCTGGCCCTGCGCCGGGCGAAGAGCGAGAACATCGAGCTGAAGAAGGAGCTGACCCGCTCCAAGACCCGCAAGAGCATCATCGGCCAGTCGGCCCGCATGCGGTCCGTGTTCAAGATGGTCGACAAGATCGCCGCGACCACCGCCACGATCCTGATCAACGGCGAGAGCGGCACGGGCAAGGAACTGATCGCCCAGTCGATCCACCAGCGCAGCGACCGCGCCAAGGGGCCGTTCGTGGCCATCAACTGCGGCGCCATCCCCGAGACCCTGCTCGAGAGCCAGCTCTTCGGCCACCAGAAGGGCTCGTTCACGGGCGCGGATCGCGACCATGACGGCTTCTGCCGCCAGGCCGAAGGGGGGACCATCTTCCTCGACGAGATCGGCGAGACGCCCCACGCCATCCAGGTCAAGCTGCTGCGCATGCTCCAGGAGCGCGAGATCTATCCCGTGGGCAGCAGCAGCCCCGTCAAGGTGAACGTGCGCGTGATCGCGGCCACGAACCGGGATCTCGAGGACGAGGTGGCCCGGGGCAACTTCCGCACCGACCTCTACTACCGCCTGAACGTGATCCCCCTGAACCTGCCCTCGCTGCGCGAGCGCGCCGAGGACATCCCCCTGCTGGTGGACCACTTCCTCAAGCGCAGCTGCCCGGACGAATACAAGGGGAACCTGGCTTCGCTCATCGACGAGGCGGCCATGCGCGCGCTGCAGGCCTACGAATGGCCCGGCAACGTGCGCGAGCTGGAGAACGTGATCGAGCGCGCGAGCATCATCCGCGAGAGCGACCGCATCGGCGCCCGTGACCTGCCGTCGTTCATCGCGGTGGGCAGCGGCGGGGAGTACACGCCGGCGAGCCTGAACGTGGGGGGCATGATCACCCTCGACGAGCTCGAGAAGGCGCACATCCTGGCCGTGCTCGAGAAGACGGGCGGCGCCCGCAAGCAGACCTCCGAGGTCCTCGGCATCAACGCCTCGACCCTGTACCGCAAGCTGAAGAAGTACGGCCTGCAGGGCGACGAGAACGAGGACGAGGGCGACGACGAGATGCAGCCGGAAGTGCCCGGGGCCGAACTGCTCGACGCGGTCGAGTCGGCCATCCGGGAAAGCGGCGGCGAGTCCGACCGCGGCACCGCGGTCGAGGAGTTCGCCGACGGCGTTGCCGAGACCGTGGCCGCCGAGCGTTAGGCACGGCGGTTGCGAGGGTCGGCAGAAAGCGCCGCCTTCGCAGCCGGGAACGGGCCGGATGGGGCAGATTGCATGGCGATCACCCCCCGCAAACCCTGCCGGGGCCGGCTCAAGTGAATTGTAACTTCTTGAAGCAAATGGAGTTGCTTCGGGGGGCGACAAGGGGAAGCAAATGGCACGGCCATTGCTTCGGAATGCCTGCCGTTGGCAGGAGAACGTGCCGGGCTCGCCCGGCATACAGCACCGAAGGTCTCCGGGGGACCGGGACCGAAGCGAATGGAGACAGATGTGTTGAACCGTAAGGGCTTTACTCTGATCGAGCTGATGATCGTCGTCGTGATCATCGGCATCCTGGCCGCCATCGCGATTCCCAACTTCGTGAGCATGCAGGACCGCGCCAAGGAAGCCAAGGTCAAGGGCGGCGCCCACACGCTGCAGCTGGCCGCTGAGGACTATGCCGTCCGCAACGATGGCATCTACTCGGTGCTCGGCGCCGAGGTCGGCCCCCTGCTGCCCCAGGATCCCAATGGTGGCAACAACCTGCAGAACGCCTTCGCCGGCACCTACACCGAGCCCCAGTGGAACGCTGCTGCGGCCGCGGCCGGCAACATCGGTATCCAGGCTGTCGTGCAGGGCGGTGTGAACGTGGGCTACACGATCACCGGCTTCGGCAAGGACAACACCCAGGGCCCGAACAACGACGGTATCATCCTGACCCTGACCTCCGGTCAGTAGGAGCGATCCGTTCGGATCGAAGGGGCGGACCGTTCTGCGGTGCCGCCCCTTCATCGTCTGGAGACGCCATGGCCATGCCCGCTCCCTTCATCCACGTCTGGCAGGACCGGATCGCGCCCATGCGCGGACGGCTCGCGGCCGGGACCCTGCGCCCGCCCCGCCTGCCCGACCTGATGCTGGGTATCGGGGTGGCCAGCCTGGTCCTGGTCGGTATCGGGGCGCTCGGGGTCCCGGCCTACCACCAGCTGCGGCTGCGGGCCAAGGCGTCGGCCGTCGTGGGCAACGCCATGACGGTGCAGCTGGCCGCCGAGACCTACGCGGCGGCCCACCAGGGGCGGTACGCCGAGGACGCGCTCGACCTGCTGCCCTACCTGCCGCGGGACGCGGCACCGGCCAACCCGTACACCGGACGGGGCCTCGGATTCGACGGGGCGCCGGGGGACCTGACCTATCGCTCGCCGACGCGCGGACGGGACTACGTGATCCAGGCCTGGGCCATGGGGCCCGGGGGACAGCCGCGGCTGGTCCGGACGCTTTCCGGGCGCGCGCCGCGTCCCTCCGATTGACGGACAGGGGGAACGAGGGAGACAGCATGATGAATCGCCAAGGTTTCACGTTGATCGAGCTGATGATCGTCGTGGTCATCATCGGGCTGCTGGCGGCCATCGCCATCCCGCAGTACGCGAACCTGCAGAACCACGCCCGCGAGGCCTCGACCAAGTCCAATGCCCACACGGTGCAGATGGCCCTCGAAGACTATTCGGTGCAGAACGACGGCATCTACTCCGTGGTCGGGGCCGACATCACCCCGCTGCTGCCGGGGCAGGCCCTGCTGGAGAACGTCTACACCGGCATGGCGTCCGAACCCCAGTTCGGCGCCGCGGCGGCCCAGATCGGCCAGATCGGGGCGGTGGGGGTCGTCCAGGGGGGCATCCCCATCGGGTACACCATCACCGTCTTCGGCACGACCCAGATCGTGCTCACCCTGGGGACCCTGTAGCTCCGGGGACACCTGCGAACGGCGCCGCTCCCGGCCGGAGCGGCGCCGTTCCCGTGTCTGGCA
>JAGRNP010000123.1 GCA_020440705.1 bacterium
CCGGCGCGGGCGCCGCGGCCCCGGCCAGACCACCGGCGGCGCCGGCCGCCGCCGCCGCGAGCGCCGTGTCGCCGTCCTTGACCGTGAGCACCGAATTCTGTCCGCCGAAGCCGTCGTCGGCCGTGGCGCCGTTGTTCGCGTCGGGCACCCAGTTCCCGTCGACCACGAACTTGTACTGGTAGGTGCCGGGAGCCAGGTCGCGGGTCAGGGTCCAGACGCCGTCCTGGCCGGACATGGGGTCGGCGCTGTCGCTCCAGTTGTTGAACTCGCCGGCCAGGTACACGGCCGCGGCCCCCGGCGCCTCGTGGCGGAAGGTCACCTCGGCGGCCTGGGCGGCGCCGCAGGCGACGAGCGCCAGCAGCAGGGACGGAAGGATTCGTTGGGCGGTCCGGGGCATGTCGCGGTCTCCTCGGAAGGGTGCGGGTCGGGTCGGGGCGGGGGCGCCCCGCAGGGCCCGGTGAGCGGTCGGTGCCGGTCCCGGGCGGGGTGGCCGATAGTACCAGAACCGGGTCCGATTGCAATCTCCGCGCGCCGCCGTGACCCGGGTCCGGAATTGTGATATAATGTGAGACTCGACCACCCGCCATCGCCCTCGGATCCCGCCCCAGGCGGAAAGGGAGCCCCGTCCATGCTGTTCCGTTCCCGCTGCCGCCCCACGCGGCGCAGCGCCCGGGCCCTGCCGGTCCTGCTCGCGGTCCTCGCCCTGTTCGCCCTCGGCTGCACGGAAACCCCGGCTCCGGTCGCCCCCCCGGCCACCGACGGCCTGGCCAAGGTCCGCACCGACACCTTCGAACTCGTGGCCCCCGACCTCGACTCGGTGCACGTGGCCGGTTCCCTCAACGGCTGGGCCGACCTGGACCCGACCTGGGCCATGACCGTCGAGCCCGACGGCATGACATGGCGCCTGATCCGCTCCGTGCCCGACGGGCTCTTCAGCTACAAGTACGTGCTGCGCAAGGGCGCCGCCTCGACCTGGATCACCGATCCGGCCGCTCCGGAGATCACGCCCGACGGCTTCGGCGGCTGGAACGGGCTGCGCGGCCGCATCGTCACGGCGCCCCAGCCCCTGCCCGCTCCCATCGACCGCACGCGACTCGTGATCTACGAGATGAGCCTGAACGACTTCTCCCTCGCCGGCAGCTTCGCCGGGGCCATCGCGGGCCTCACCAGCGGCCCCGACCTGGCCGACCTCGGCGTCAACGCCATCGAGCTGATGCCCGTGTCGGCGCCGTCGTACAACGGCTGGGGCTACGACCCCGTCGTCCAGTACGCCCCCAATCCGAGCTTCGGCTGGCCCACCACTTTCGCCAGCCTGGTCGACGCGGCGCACGCCCAGGGCATGGCCGTCATCGTCGACGTCGTCGTCAACCACATGGCCGGCAGCGCCGCCCTGCGCCAGATCGACGACTTCACGGGCGTGAGCACCTACACCACCACCGAGCCCAACCCGTGGGGCCTGGTCGAGCTGAACTGGACCAACGCGCACCTGCAGCAGCACATCCTGGACGCCCTGTCCCACTGGGTGAACACCTACGGCGTCGACGGCTTCCGCTTCGACTACGTGGGCGGCGAGCCCTACAGCACCTGGTCGTGGCTGCGGAACAACCTCGTGGCGCGCCACCCGGACCTGCTGCTCATCGCCGAGGACTTCAACTACCCGGCCAACGCCGTCACCTACGGCTACGACGCCCAGTGGGGCGGCAACCACACCGACGCCTGGGGCGGCGGCGGCAACAACTTCTGCCAGGTGATGGCCACCGCGCTGAACATGAACGGCTTCGCCTGGCGCGGGCAGACCTTCACCTCGGTGGGCGCCTTCGGCGTGCCCTACAACAACATGTGGGCCGTGGCGAACGTGATCTCGGCCAACGCCGTCTACGCGGGCGCCGCCACCGGCGACGGCTTCAGCGACGTGAAGTTCCTCGAGAGCCACGACGAGAACCGGATGGCCTGGTCGGTCGACGCCCTCGGCAGCGTGGGCGCCCAGGCCCAGGGCGGCGCCCACCGCGCGCACCTCGGCGCCGTCATCTCGCTCACGAGCGTGGGCATCCCGATGCTGTACAACGGGCAGGAGATCGCCGCCAGCGAGTACCGGCCCGAGGGCACCGCCATCCAGAAGATCAACTGGAACGCCGGCGACGATGCGGTCCGGCGCACGTACCGCTACCTGATCGGCCAGCGGCTGACCCATCCGGCCCTGAACACCGAGAACGTGGCCTTCCTGTGGCGCGCCGGGAATCTCGACAACAGCGAGTACACGATCACCTACACCCGCGGCTCGACGGCCGATCCGTCCGCGCACGAAGTCGTGGTCGCGGCCAACTTCGACGTGGTCGACCACGCCTGGACGATCCCCTTCCCCAGCGTCGGCACCTGGATCCTGTACGAGCCGATCCTGCCCTCGCTGCTGCCCGTGCACTACGAGACCACCGATCAGGCGGTGACCGTGCCCGCCGGCACCGCACTCGTCTGGTTCCGCGAGGACGGCACCACGGGTGTGCCCCTCGACTGACGACCGGTTTCGCGTGACCATCGCCGCCGTCCTGTGGTAGTGTCCCCGCCACCGCAGGACGGCGTTCTTTCGACAGGGAGCGGACGGATTTGGCCCAGGTGAGACTCGAGCAGGTGCGCAAGACCTACCCCGGCGGCGTCGAGGCCGTCGCCCCGATGGATCTGGAGATCGCCCACGGCGAGTTCACGGTCCTGGTCGGCCCCTCGGGGTGCGGCAAGTCCACGACCCTGCGCATGGTGGCGGGCCTCGAGGAGGTCACCGGCGGCACGATCCACATCGGCGACCGCATGGTCAACGACGTCGAACCCCGCGACCGCAACATCGCCATGGTCTTCCAGAGCTACGCGCTGTACCCCCACATGAGCGTGGCGGACAACATGGGCTTCGGCCTGAAGATGCGGAAGAAGAGCAGGGACGAGATCCGCTCCCGCGTGGCCGAGGCGGCGAAGGTCCTCGGCATCGAGAACCTGCTCGAGCGCAAGCCCCGCGCCCTGAGCGGCGGCCAGCGCCAGCGCGTGGCGCTCGGCCGGGCCATCGTGCGCGATCCGGACGTCTTCCTCTTCGACGAGCCCCTGAGCAACCTCGACGCCAAGATGCGCGTGCAGATGCGCACCGAGATCGCCCGCCTGCACCACCGCCTGGGCGCCACCATGATCTACGTCACCCACGACCAGACCGAGGCCATGACCCTCGCTGATCGCATCGTCGTTCTGGCCGGCGGCGGCATCGCCCAGGTCGGCGCACCGTTGGAGCTTTACGAGCGTCCGGTCAACGAATTCGTGGCCCAGTTCATCGGCAGCCCGGCCATGAACTTCCTGCCCGGCCGCCTCGTGCGGCGCGACGGCGGCCTGGCCCTGGCCTGCGCCGACGGTGCCACCGTGTGGCCGCTGCCGGCGGGCTTCGCCCCCGACGCGGCGCTCCTGGACCGGGACCTGCAGCTCGGCATCCGGCCCGAGCATCTCGACCTCGACACCGACGCGCCGGGGCTCACCGCTCCGGTCCAGGTGGTCGAGTCGCTGGGCAACGAGACCCTGGCCTACTTCGAGGTGGCCGGACGCCAGATCACCGCCCGCGGCGACGGCCAGCTGCAGGCCGCCGTCGAGCAGCCGCTGCGGCTGTCGTGCCGCCCCGACCACATCCACCTCTTCGCCGCCGACGCGGGCGGCGCCAACCTGCTCCTGTGAGGTCCTCGCCGTGAAGATCGTCTGCCTCGGGATCCTGCTGGGCGTGGCGGGGGCCGCGGCCGCCGCGACACCCGCGCCTGTCGCGCCCCGCCTCGAAGAGATGGCGCTGACCGTGACGCCCGCCCACCCCCGCGAGTACATCTTCAGCGACAAGGGCGCCGCCCACCTGGCCGGCGAATGCGTGGGCGAGAATTCCCGCAGCTACCACGGCTTCTATGTGGCCATGCACGAGGTCGTCGACGGCTGGACCCTGCGCCTGGAGGACGGCACCGAACTGGGCCCCGCCACCGTGACCGAGGCCATCGTCACGCCCGACCGGCTGGTGCGCCGGCACACGCTGCCGTCGGGCGAGGTCGTCACCGAGACGGTGACCCTCTTCGACCGCGAGAACGGCTTCAAGGTGGGCTACGACGGCATCCCCGGCGGGCGTTTCGCCTTCCGGCCGCGCATCGACATGCGCTTCCTGTGGAAGGTGTCGCGGCCCGGCTACGACGTGCGCTGGGAGGACGGCACCCTGCTCGCCTGCCGCACCGACCGGGTGGGCGAGGCCCCGGATCCGGCCCACCCCGCCTGGCTGGCCATCGCCGCGGCGGGCGTGAGCGGTTTCCAGGCGGCGCCCGAGTACCTGGACCGCACCTACCCCAAGGGCGTCGCGCGCAAGGCCATGGACAAGGCCTCGCCCTGGGTGCCGGGCGACCTGGTCGGGCACATTCCGCCGCGCATCCCGTCGGGCCGGCTCGAGGTCTTCTTCGCGGCCGACGTGGACGCCGCCGCCGCCGCCGCGCGCGCCCGCCGCCTGCGCGAGCAGCAGGTCGACCTGGCCGCCGCCCGCAGCGAACGCCTGCAGCAGCTGGTCGACGACAGCGCCATCACCACCGGCGTGCCCCGCGACGACATCGCCCTGGCCTGGACCCGCGTCTCCCTGGACAACCTCGTCATGAACCAGCGCGGCCCGGGCATCTACGCCGGCTTCTACTGGTTCACCACCTACTGGGGCCGCGACACCTTCATCACCCTGCCCGGCGCCTGCATCACCAGCGGGCAGTTCGCCGAGGCCGAGACCCTGCTGCGCTCCTTCGCCACCTTCCAGGACACCGACCCCGCCAGCGCGCGCCAGGGCCGCGTGCCCAACTTCGTCACCGTCGACCAGGTGCAGTACGCGAGCATCGACGGCACCTGGTGGTTCGTGCGCGCCCTGGACGAGCTGTGGCGCCAGGCCGGCGACGACGCCTTCGCCGCCGAGATGGCCCCGGTCGTCTTCCGCGCGGTGGACGGCGCCCTGGCCCACGCCGTCGACGGCGAGCACTTCCTGACCCACGGCGACGGCGAGACCTGGATGGACGGCGGCGGCGAGGCCCACCCCTACTCGCCCCGCGGCAACCGTGCCGTCGAGGTGCAGGCCCTGTGGCACCGCGGCCTGCTGACGGCCGCCCGCCTGGCCGCCCGGTTTCCCGACGTGCCCGGCGCCCGCGCCGACTACGCCGACCTGGCGGCGCGCCTGGCGACGAACTTCCACGCGAGGTTCTGGGACGGGGAACGTCTCGTCGATCACCTGAACGTCGACGGTTCGCAGGACACCCAGCTCCGCCCCAACACCCTGTTGGCCGTGCTCGCCTCGCCGACCCTCTTCGACGCGCCGCAGCGCGCCGCGATCACCGCGGCCGCGGCCGATCTCGTCCGGCCCTGGGGCGTGCAGTCCCTCGCCGCGAGCGACCCCTTCTTCCACCCGAAGCACCTGGACCTGGCGAACTACTACTACGACGAGGCCTACCACAACGGCGACGTGTGGCTGTGGCTGAGCGGCGCGGCGGTGTCGGCCCTGAACGATCCCCGCGAGGGCTTCGGACAGACGCGCATGCTGCTCGACGAGGCCCTCGACGAGGGCGCGGTGGGCACGATCCAGGAGATCCGCGACGGGGCGCAGGCGGCGCGCAACGACGAGTTCGGCGGGGCCACGAGCCAGGCCTGGTCCCTGGCCGAGGTGCTGCGCAACGTAGTGCAGGACTACGCGGGCCTGCGGGTCGACCTGACGGCCGCTCCGCCGCTGATCGAGGTGCGCCCGTCGGTACCCGCAGCCTGGCCGGACCTGGCGGTGCGCACGCGGATCGGGGAGCACCCGTGTCTGCTCGCGCCCGGCGCCGACGAGCGCGGCCCGGCCCTGTGGTTCCCCGACGCCGTGCCCGACGCCTGGCGCTTCCGCTGGATCGGCCCGGACGGGGCCGCGCGCGCCGGCCGTCTCGAGATCGACACCGACGCCCCGGCCGGCTGGAATCACCGCGTCCGCTGGGACTGAGTCCCTACTTCACCAGCACCAGCCGCGCCGCCGGGACGTCCCTGCCGGCCACGCGCGCGAAGTAGACCCCGCTGGGCACGTTGCGTCCGGCGGCATCGCGACCGTCCCAGGTCACCATGCCCACACCTCCGCTCACCCGCGCCCGCAGCGAGCGCACGCGACGTCCCGCCGCGTCATGCAGATCCAGGGTCGCCGCCCCGTCCGCCAGACCCGTGATCCGCAGGTTCGCCCGCGCGTTGAACGGCGACGGCCACGCGTCCACCCGCGCAGCCACCACGCCCGGCAGGGGCGCCGCCGAGGTGCGCAGCGCCACCGGCGCGAACTCGGCCGCGTCGAGGTCGCCGTTGGCGTCGCCGCTCGCCGGCACCTGGGCCAGGAGCGCGCCCGCGTCGGGCGAGGCGTACCGCGCCGCGCTCACGAAGACGTCGGCGGGCCAGCCGCCCGGGAAGAGGGCGTCCAGGTCGACCGTGCCCTCGAGCACGGCGCCCGCCCCCATCTGCAGGCCCGGATCGTCGAGCACGGCCTGGGCAGCGTCGAACCAGCCGGTCCAGCCGTTGCCGCCCTCGCGGGCCAGGAAGCGCGTCCAGCCGGCGCTCGTGCCGGACTTGGCCCAGGGCGCCGCCACGGTCGGCGCCAGGTCCGCGGACAGCAGCAGGAAGGTGTCGTCGCCGCCCACCAGATCGGTGGCCAGATAGAGCAGGCTGTCGCGCACGGCGGCCCACAGGGAGGCGCCGCCCGCGCTGGCGACCAGGTTCACGTCGGCGTCCAGGGCCCCGTCCATGACGAAGGCGCCGTCGCCCCCGCCCCCGCCCCCCGCGTCGCCGGTGCCCACGTACACGTGCTGGATGGGCGTGCGCTTGATCAGCCCGTTCGCGTCCTGGGCCTCGACGTAGTAGTCGAGCAGCACGTCGCTGTAGCCCGAGAGCTCGAGCCAGTACTGGTCGGCGATGGCCGTCGGCAGCACCGTCAGGTCGACGCCCGCCATGTCCCAGGGCTCGCCCAGGGGCATGGCCCGGTGGGTCATGGGCAGGGCCGTCCAGGTGCCCACGCCCGCGCCGCCCGCGTAGGTCTCGTTGGCGGTGGTGGCCGCATCGTTCACCCCGTCGGCGTCCTCGCGCACCATCAGGTCGACCCGCACCAGGCCCGACACGTCCGCCGCGAAGGTCCACACGTGGAAGGCCGAGGTCATCGCGGCCCCCTCGCCACCGGGCCAGCCCCACAGGGCCCCGCCCCCGCGGCCGCCCGGATTCCAGGGCAGGCGCTGGGGCAGCCACACCGTGGGCGCCACCGTGTCCGTGCCGCCGGCGACGACCGGATCGGCCCACTGCAGGGCCTCGTTGCAGGCCAGGGTCGCCTTGATCTCCATGTCGAGCGAGGTGCCGTAGTACATGTAGCCGCTTTCGTAGCCCGCGAGCAGGAAGTGCCACGCGCGCTCGGCGTCGGTGGCGGCGCCCGTCGGCTCGGCGACCTCGGCCGGATCGACCGGCCCCTGGATGGCCGCCGCCGTCTCGACGCGGTTCTGGGCCGCGGTCAGCACCGCCCAGTTGCGTTCGTCCTCGGCCCAGCCGCCCGGGATGTCGAACTGGCCCGACGCGTCGACCAGCGGCCAGTTCCAGTTGATGTACTGGGGCGAGCCGAAGTCGCCGTCGGCGTTCACCCACCCGCCGTCCTCCACCTTCACGACGTCCGTCAGGGGCACCGGGAACTCGTCCAGGTAGGTGGCCACCGTGGTGGGCGTGTAGCCCTGGTTCGCCGCCGCGTGGGCGAAGCCCGTCACGTTCTCGTGGTAGTAGCTGTAGCCGCCCGACCAGGCGTTGTCCCCGTCGTGGGCGAAGAGCACCAGCATGGGCTGCGCCGGATCGTTGCCCGCGGCGATGGCGTCGACGCCGCCGGTGCCGAAGAGCCCGTAGCCCTCCTCCCAGCCCATGGCGTTGGCCGCCGGCACCACCACCAGCTGCGCGACCGCGCCCGTGGCCGGATCGACGTGCTGCGCCCGGTGCGGCGTGAAGCCGTACGGGTAGGGCACCTTCAGGGTCACGCCGCGGCTGATGGAGTGGTTGGTCCAGCTGGCCTGGGCGGGGTTGAGCTGGTCGGCGCGGTTGGGCGGATCGCAGTTGTCCTGCCCCGCGTCGTAGGGGTAGTTGGCGCACGCGCGGGCTATGTGCAGGTCCGGCACGATGGTCCAGGTCACGCCTGCGTCCACCAGGGCCGGAATGAGCCGCTCGCTGAAGCACATCTCGGCCGGGAAGAAGCCCGTCGCGACGGGGCCCGCGCCCCAGGCGTCGCCCCAGATCTCCCGGGCCGTGGCCAGTTCCATGCGGAAGGCGTTGTCGTCCATGAGGGGCCCGATGGCGTGGTGGAAGCCCACCAGCACCGGCTCGAGGCGGCGGAAGCCCCGCGAGGTCGTCCACCCCATGGCCTGGCGGTAGGGGGCGTACCAATCCGGGGCGTAGCGCCCCCCGTTCCAACCCGCCGCGGCCAGGCCGCTGATGTTCTCGATCAGGGCGCCGGCGAAGCTCACCTGGGCGCCGGCGTCGGGCAGGTCGAGCACCGACTGGATGGCGTTGCGCGGGTAGCCCTGGTAGTCGCCCACGCGGTCGTCCGAATTGAAGATCGTGAACTCGTCGTTCTGGCTGTGGCCGAGCGTGATGGTCTCGTAGGCCGTCTCGTAGCGGCCCGGGTTCCAGGTGCTCTCCACCGGCCAGTAGATGGGCTGGTGCATGTGCCAGAGATAGGTCGTGTGGGGGCCGGTGCCGGCCGGGGCGGTGCCGGCGGCGAACACGAGGGCGGCGCAGCAGGCGAGGGCGGCCGGGGCGAGGCGGCGAAGTCGGGTCATCGGTGGCGATCCTCGGGTTGGGGTGCGGGCACGATCATACCACGCCGGCCGGGTCGCGCGGTATCCCGACCCGCGCGAAACCGGGGTTGCGGCCCGGAAGGACCGTGCTAGAGTGGGCGGACGGAAATCGGCCTGCAACGCCCGGCAAGGAGACCACCGTGAGCCTGAACGGAAAAACCGCCCTCGTCACCGGCGCCAGCCGCGGCATCGGGGCCGCCTGCGCCCGCCTCCTGGCCGCGCGGGGCGCCGCCGTGGCCGTCAACTACGTGCGCAGCGCCGAGCGGGCCGAGGCCCTCGTGGCCGAGATCACCGCCGCCGGCGGCCGGGCCCTGGCCGTCCAGGCCGACGTGACCGACGCCGGGCAGGTGGCGGCCATGGTCGCGCGCACGACCGCGGAACTCGGCGCCCCGGACACGCTGATCCTCAACGCCGGGCCGGACGTGCCCTTCAAGGGCGTGCACGAGCTGACCCAGGACGAATTCGAGACCAAGGTCCTGCGCGAGATGCGCAGCTTCTTCCTGCCGGCGCAGGCCGTGATCCCGGCCATGATCGCCGCGAAGCGGGGCTGCATCGTGGGCATCAGCAGCGCCCTGTCGCGGTACCCGTCGTACGGCTTCGCAGCCCACACCACGAGCAAGTCCGCCGTCGACGGGCTCATGAAGTCGTTCGCGTTCGAACTCGGCGCCCACGGCATCCGGGTCAACACCGTCGCGCCGGGGCTGACCCGCACCGACGCCACGGCCCACATGCCGGCCGAGGCCGTGCAGGCCATCACCGCCATGACGCCGCTCGGGCGCGTGGGCGAGGCCGAGGACGTGGCCGGCATCGTGGCCGCCCTCGCCGACGACGCCACCGCCTTCGTCAGCGGCGCCTACATTCCCGTCAGCGGGGGGATCCAGATGCCCTGACGGGTCGGGCAGGACGATCGGAAGGAGCGGTTCCATGCGAAACGGCGTGCTGGCAGCGGCGATCATGGTCTGCGTGGCGGGCGGCGCGGCGGCGGATACCCATCGCCACACCGACGACTGCTTCACCCACGGTGCCCACGCGGTCCCCGACACCTTGGCGTTCGCCGACCTCGCCACGATCCGCGACTACTTCGCCGCCGCCCACTACACCCTCGACGACTGGAACGCCGGCGAGCGCTCGGTGCCGCGCTACTACCTGGCGCGGGTGCCGAGTCGCTGGCGGCACGATGTGGCGCCCGGCCTGCCGGTGCATCTGAAGAAGCGGTACTTCTTCTTCGCCTACGCTCCGCTCGTCCTGGAATGCAACGAGGACATCGCCCTCCTGCGCGATCGCCTGGTGGGACTGCACGGCGCGGACGCCCTGTCGCCCGCCGACGAGGCCTGGTTGCGCGACCTGGCCGCCACCTACCGCCTCGACGTGGCGCCGGACGCCGACCTCGGCCCCGACCTGACCTCGCAGCTGCTGCGCCGGGTCGACATCGTGCCGGCCTCGCTGGCCCTGGCCCAGGCCGCGGTCGAGAGCGGCTGGAGCACGTCGCGCTTCGCCGATCTCGGCAACGCCCTCTTCGGCCAGTGGACCTGGGGCGACGACGGCATCACCCCGGAGCAGCAGCGCGACCACCTGGGCGATTACCGGATCAAGGCGTTCGCCACACCCGAGCAGTCCATCGCCGCCTACATGCACAACCTGAACACCCACCCCGGCTACGCCGATTTCCGCGAGCGGCGCCATCGGCTGCGCGCCGACGGCAAGCGCCTCAGCGGCCGCGAACTCGCCCCCGGCCTGACCGCGTACTCCGAGCTGGGCCAGGAGTACGTCGAGACGCTGCTCTCGGTGATCCGCGTGAACCACCTCCCCGCGGCCGACGACGCCTACCTCCGCGACATGAAGCCGGTCATGCTGGTGCCGGTGGGAGAGGGATCGGACTAGATCGGGCCCGCGGCGGTGATCCCGGCCGCCGCCGCCCCCCCCCGCTTCGCCCCGTTCTGATAACGGATTCCATTCTCACAAAAGCGCCGTAACCTAGCGCAACACTTGCAATTACGCCGACGATCCTCTACGGTTGGGTCGGCGTTGCGCGCCCGGCCACCCCGCCCCTCCGTCGCCGTCCCGAAGCCCGTGAAAGGACCGGTCCATCGTGCGGAAAGCCCCTTGCGTCATCCTGGCTGCGGCACTGACCCTGCTGCCGACCGCCCCCCCGGCGCGGGCCGCCGATGCGCCCACGTCGTGGCAGGTCCATTTCCGCTCGACGTCCTACGGCCTGCACACCCAGGACACCGCTGGCGGCGACGAAGAAAGCCATCTGCTCACCTACCAGACCCTGTCGGGCGGCGTCCAGCGCCTCGGCGCCGACTGGCTCGACCTCAGCGGGACGTGGCGCTACGCCGGCGGCGACGCCCCCGCGGCCCACCTCATGCCCAACGAACAGCGGCTCTACGGCGCCCTCGCCGAAGCCCGCGTCGCGCCGGACCTGACCGTGCGCGCCGGCCGCCGCTTCCTGCAGGCGGGCGTGGCGAGCCTCTTCCTCGACGGCGCCAGCGTCGACTGGCGCGGCGGACGCACCTGGCAGGCCACGGCCTGGGGCGGCGGCGCCGCGCCGCAGCGCCTCGAACGCATGGCCGACTTCGACCAGGACGCGGCCGCCGGCGCGCAGATCCGCTGGCGTA
>JAGRNP010000124.1 GCA_020440705.1 bacterium
CCGCTGTGCTCGTCGACGCGCTGGAAGACCACCGCGGCGTCGCTGTGGTCGCGGTAGCCGTCCTCGATGCGCACGGCCACGCCCGGGGTGTCGCACACGTCGGGCCCGCCGTAGCGGTAGCCCGGATAGGGCGGGTGCGGCAGCTGCAGGAAGTACTCGGGGTGCTCCACCACCCAGCGGCTGTCGATGCCCATGTGGTTGGGCACCATGTCGCTCGCCAGGCGCAGGCCGCGGGCGCCGGCGCGTTCGCTGAGATTCTGCCACGCCCCCTCGCCGCCCAGATCGTCGGCGATGCGGTAGTCGTACAGGGCGTAGGCGCTGGCGGCGGCGTCGTCGTTGCCCATCTGCTGCTTGATGCGGCGCGACGCCTCGCTGCGCTGCCACAGGCCGATCAGCCACAGGCCGTTGACGCCCCAGGCGACCAGGCGGTCCAGTTCGCCGTCGGGGATCTGGTCGAGGGTGCGGATCTCGCGGCCGTGCCAGCGGCTGAGCTGGTCGAGCCACACGTAGACCGACTTGGCCATGAGCACGACGTTGGGCATCCAGTCGGCGTCGGCACTGAAGGCCTCGGGCTCGGGCTCGGACCAGCCGCCGGCGCCCGCCCCGAACGACAGCACCGGCGGCGGGCCGTACTCGGCGCTGCGGGCCAGGTCGATCTCCTTGAGGATGTCCATGGCCGCCAGCAGCCGGCGCAGGAAGTCCGCGGGGAGCAGGTGCCCCCAGTTGGCGCGGATCCACTCGAGCTGACCGAAGAGGGAACCGGGGCTGGCCAGGGCCGGCGCCCGCAGCAGGCTGAAGATGGTGCGGCCTTCGCTGCCCGGGGGCTCGTGGGTGTCGAGGTACTGCTCGAGACCGGTGACGAAGGCGGCGTAGCTCGAGCGCTGACGCAGCTCGTTGTCGTCGAAGAGCGGAGCGGCCGGACCGGTGGCCGGATTGGTGACGTTCACGAAGAGCAGCATCATCTCCAGCAGGGCCGGATCGACGTCGGACGCCGCATACGCGGCGAGCGTCTCGCGTTCGAGGGCCACCGGCAGCGGCGGGAACAGTTCGCAGAAGGTGCGCACCAGGTGGGTCGTGTTCGCGGGCCCCAGCTGGGCGTCGGCCCAGGCGCGGCAACGGGCCAGGCCGCCGGGGTTCTCCACGGCGAAGTAGCGGCGGGCCACATGGCGCAGGGCCTGGTTCAGGGTGCGCAGGGCGAGCAGCACCTCGGCGGGCACGTCGGGCTCGCCTTCGGCCCGGTGACGGCGCGAACGGTTGACGGTCTCGGCGAGGGTGCGGATCTCCCAGCTCAGCAGGTCGGGGTCGTCGGGCACCTGGTCGGGCAGCAGGTCGCGCACGGCGTATTCGCGCCAGGAACGGTCCGAGAGGGGGAATCCGAAGACGAAATAGGGGTCCTGGCGGTCGGCGCCGATGGCCATGGCGGCACGGTCCTTTCGGGGGGCGGTCGTCGGGGCGGCTCCGCCGGGGTTCGGGCTTCCCATTTCGGTGGCGAGCCACCATTATCGGGGGTGCGCAGAATAAAACAAGGGTTCAGACCGGAGGCCACATCACCGTGAAGAAGATGATCCGCATCGGCAATGCCGGCGGCTACTGGGGCGACGACCTCGACGCCCTGCGGCGCCAGCTCCAGGGCGGCCGCCTCGACTACGTGACGATGGACTTCCTGGCCGAGATCACGATGTCGATCCTGCGCAAGCAGCAGCTGCGCAAGCCGGAACTGGGCTACGCCGGCGACTTCCTCACCCAGCTCGAGACCTGCCTGCCCCTGATCGTGCAGAAGAAGGTGAAGGTCATCACCAACGCCGGCGGCATCAACCCGCTGGGCCTCGGGCGCGGGATCATCGAGCTGGCGAAGTCGATGGGCTTCGACCTGAAGGTGGGCGTCGTCCACGGCGACGACATCGCCGGCCGCCTGGCCGAGCTCACCGCCGGCGGGGAGAAGTTCACCAACATGGAGACGGGCGCGGCCTTCGCGCCGGTCATGGACCGCGTCACCTGCGCCAACGTGTACCTGGGCGCCGAACCGGTCGTCGCGGCCCTGGACGCGGGCTGCCAGATCATCGTCACCGGCCGCGTCACCGACACGGGCATCACCCTCGCGCCCATGATCCACGAGTTCGGCTGGAAGATGGACGACTGGGACCGCATGGCCCGCGGCATCGTCGCCGGCCACATCATCGAGTGCGGGGCCCAGGGCTCGGGCGGCAACATCACCGACTGGCACGAGGTGCCGAGCTTCCGCAACATCGGCTACCCCATCATCGAGATGGAGCCCTCGGGCGAGTTCACCGTCACCAAGCACAAGCGCACCGGCGGGCTCGTGAGCGAGAAGTCGGTGAAGGAGCAGCTGGTGTACGAGATGGGCGATCCGGCCCAGTACATCTCGCCCGACGGCGTGGCGTTCTTCGACACCATCCGCGTGCGGCAGGACGGCCCGGACCGCGTGCGCGTGACCGGCGTGCGCGGCGGCCCGGCACCCGAGATGTTCAAGGTCTCCATGGCCTACGAGGACGGCTGGAAGGCCGACGGCGAGGTGCTGGTCTCGGGTCCGGACGTGCGGGCCAAGGCCGCGGCGCTCGAGGCCGTCTTCTGGGACAAGGTGGGTCACCGCTTCGCCAGGACGAGCACGGCGCTGGTGGGGGCGGGCAGCATCTGGCCCGACCGGCTCAACCGCTACGAACCGAACGAGATCTACCTGCGCTTCGGGGTGTGCGATCCGGACGTGGCGAAGATCAACGACTTCAGCAAGGCCCTGCCGGCCCTGATCCTGGCCGGACCGAGCGGCATGGCCGTCTCGACGCGGGGACGGCCGCGGCCCCAGCAGGTGGTGGCCTACTGGCCGGCCCTGATGCGGCGCGACGGCGTGGACGCCGTGGTCGAGACGCTGGACACGGCGGGCAGGACGAGCCGCCGGGTGATCCGGTTCCCGGTGCGGGGCGAGGTGGGCCTGCCCGTGCGCAGCGACGTGAAACCCTCGCCGCGGCGGCGGACGCGGGCGACCGGGGCCCTTCGGGCCGTCAAGCTGCGCCGGCTCTGCTACGCCCGCAGCGGCGACAAGGGGGACACCTGCAACATCGGCGTGCTGGCCCGCTCGCCCGGCGTGTACCAGTGGCTGCGGGGCTACCTGACGGCCGCGCGGGTGAAGCGCTTCTTCGGGGCGAAAGTGCTCGGTGCGGTGACGCGCTACGAACTGGACAACCTCGAGGGCCTGAACTTCCTGCTCGAACAAAGCCTCGGCGGCGGGGGTACGACCTCGCTGCTCGTCGATCCCCAGGGCAAGACCATGAGCCAGGCCCTGCTGGAGATGGACGTGAAGGTGCCGTCCTCGCTGCTGCGCGGACTGGCGTAGCCGAAGGACGCTGTCGTGGCGATGCCCTGGCCCTTCCTGATCCTCGTCGCCGTGTTCGCCATCCTGGGCGCGACGGCGTGGTACGGCGAGAAGCAGCGGCGCGAGGAGCTGAAGGCCTGGTGCCGCCGGCGGGGGTTCGGGCTGAAGATCGCCCGGCAGAGCGGGCTGGAGCGGGACTATCCCGGCCTCAAGCTCTTCTCGCGCGGCCATGGGCGCTTCGCGCAGAACACCATCAGCGGCGAATGGCGTGGGCGCCGGGTGAAGCTGATGGACTACCAGTACACCACGGGCAGCGGCAAGAACCGCCAGACCCACAAGGTGGGCGTGGTCGTCATCGCCGCCGACCATCCGGTGATCCCGCTCAGCATCCGGCGCGAGAACCCGTTCGACAAGGTGGGCGAGTTCCTGGGCGCCGACGACATCGACTTCGAGTCGGCCGAGTTCAGCCGGAAGTTCTACGTCAAGTCGTCCGACCGCAAGTGGGCCTACGACGTCATTCACCAGCGGACCATGGATCGCCTCATGCGGGACGACTTCCAGGACCTGGCCTTCGGCTTCCAGGAACTCGCCGTGCACCGGCGCGGCCGCTTCGATCCGGCCGGCTACGAGAAGGCCCTCGACCTGGGCTGCGACGTGCTCGACCTCGTCCCGGACTACGTCGTCCGGCAGATGAAAGGAGAGGACCGATGAATCCCGTTCTCTTCCCGGTGATCGTCCTGGGAGCGGTCCTGCTGTGGCTGGTCCTGACCTACAACGGGCTGGTGCGCATCCGGCAGCACGTGCGCGAGTCGTGGTCGGGCATCGACACCGAACTGAAGCGGCGCTACGACCTGATCCCCAACCTGGTCGAGACGGTGCGCGCGTACGCGGCCCACGAGCGCGAGGTGCTCGAGGGGGTGACGGCGGCCCGGGCCAGGGCGGCGGCCTCGCAGGGCGACCCGGAGAGCCAGGCGGCCGACGAGAAGGTGCTGGTGCAGGGGCTCGACCGCCTGCTGGCCGTGGCCGAAGGCTATCCCGAACTGAAGGCCAACGAGAACTACCTCGGGCTGCAGCTGGAGCTGGCGAACACCGAGGACCGCATCCAGGCCGCCCGGCGCTTCTTCAACGCCAACGTGCGCGACCTGAACACGCGCATCGAGGTGTTCCCGTCGAATCTGGTGGCCGGCTGGTTCGGCTTCGAGAAGGCCGGGTTCTTCGAGGTCGAGAGCGCCCGGGTGCGGCAGGTGGTCGACGTGTCCTTCGAAAAATATGACGAAAAGTAAAAAATACTAGTATCGCTCATAAAATCTATGGTACAATCAGGTCCTGGTTTGGGGGAAAGGACCTGGTGAGAGCTTGAAAAACCGCTTCTGCGCATGGCTGGCCTGGGGCCTGATCTGTGGTGGTCTGACGACCACCTCATTTGCCGGTGTGGTTGTCGAAAGCCTGGATCCGGCCCGAAATACGGTGATCTGGACCCTCGCGGACCTGCGCCTGGAGCCCGGTCTGGTCGGCGACGTGCCCGTCGTGGCCGTGGACGCCGCCGGCACCCTGCCCCGCCAGGAGGCCGGACGGCCCGAGCTGCCCACCGCCACCGTGACCCTGGAGATCCCCGGACGGGGCACCCCGGCCTTCCGCATCGTCAGCCGGCGCGAACGCGCCGTGCCGACGCCCCTGGTGCGGCCCTCGCTGGGCCACCTGACCCGTGATCGCGACCCCGGCGCCCTCGTGCCCGAGTTCGGCCCCGTCTACACCGCGGGGGCCGTGTTCCCGGCCAGCGAGGTGGAACTGGGCCGCCCGTTCCTTCTGGGCGACCGCCGCGGCGTGACCGTGCGCCTGAATCCGGTGCGGTGGGACGCCGCCCGCGGCGTGCTGCTGGTGACCGACGCCCTGACCCTCGAGATCGTGACCTCCGGCGACGGCGGCGAGAACGCCCTGCCCGCCGACGCCCCGGCCTCGTCGGCCGAGTTCCGCGCGGGCCAGTCCCGCACCTTCGCCAACGTGGCTGATCGCCCCCTGATGCAGAAATCCGCCCCTCTCGCCCGGGGGCGGATGCTCATCGTCAGCCACGACGACTTCGTGCCGGAGCTGGCGTCGTTCCGGGCCTGGAAGGCCCGGCGCGGGATCGCCAGCGACGTGCTGCCGCTGTCGGCGACCGACGGCACCGCCGCGGGCCTGCGCAAGGCCATCGCCGACGCCTACCTGGACACTCCGGGGCTGACCTGGGTCGTGCTGGTGGGGGACCGCGAGCAGCTGCCCACCAACACGGGCGTGTACGACGGCTCGGACAGCGACACCCGCTACGGCATGATCCTCGGCGACGACCTCTACCCCGAGGTGCACGTCTCCCGCGTGTCGGTGCGCACGCCGGCCGAGGCGGCGGTCCAGCTGGCCAAGTTCGTCGCCTACGAGGCGAATCCGGCCACCGGCGGCGCCGCCACGTGGTACGCCCGCGCCGCCGGCGTGGCCAGCGACGAGGGCGTGCCGGCCGACTACGAGCGCGCCGAGCTGCTGCGCAGCGACCTGCTCACCCGCGACTACACGGCCGTGGACCGCATCTACCAGAGCCTGGGCGCCAGCTCGGGCTCCATCGCCACCGCCCTGAACGAGGGCCGCAGCCTGGTGAACTACCTGGGCCACGGCACCGGCCTCGGCTGGCAGAGCGTGCCCTTCGACCGGACCAACGTGGCGGCCCTGACCAACACCGGCCGCCTGCCCTGGATCATCGACGTGAGCTGCTCGAACGGCGACTTCGCCCTCGACACCTGCTTCGCCGAGGCCTGGCTGCGGGCCGGCACCGCCGCCGCCCCGGCGGGTGCCGTGGGCATGGTGGCCGCCTCGAGCCTGGCGCCCTGGACGCCGCCGACCATCATGCAGGGCGAGATCGTCGACCTGCTCACCGCCGGCGCCACCTACGAAATGGGCGCCCTGGTCACCGCCGGCCTCGTACGGGTGCTCGACGAATACGCGGGGGTGCCCGTGGCGACCCAGGTGATGGAGCAGAACATCCTCTTCGGCGACGCCTCGCTGCAGGTGCGCACCCGCGCCCCCGCCGCCTTCGACGTGGTCCTGCCCGCCGTGGTGCTCGCGGGCGACGACCAGCTCGAGGTGCAGGTGGGCGCCGCCGGGACCGGGACGGTGGCCGTCTCCGCCGGCGCCACGCTGCTCGGCGCCGCCGACTTCACGGCCGCCGGGACGGTGCGCGTGCCGGTGTCCGGCCTGGGTGGTCCGGCCGGCCCGGCCGAGGTGACCGTGACCGTGACCGGGCCCAACATGATTCCCGCCACGGCCGTCGTTCCGGTCGTGTCCGGCGCGACGCCGGTGCCCGACGTGGTCACCGCGGCGCCGGAGCTGCGGGGCAACTACCCGAATCCGTTCAATCCCGTGACCCGGATCCGCTTCGAGCTGCCCGCCGCCGGGCGGGTGCAGCTGGCCGTGTACGACGTGGCCGGGCGGGTCGTGCGGCATCTCGCCGACGAGGGCTTCGCGGCGGGGAGCCACGAGGTGACCTGGGACGGCCGCGACGCCGCCGGCCGGGCGGCCCCGAGCGGCCTCTATCTGTACCGTCTGGAAGCGGCGGGGCACGCCCTCACCGGCCGCATGACCCTGGCCAAGTAGGCGGCGGCGGCCGGGGCGTCAGGGCTGCCAGCCGAAGCGGCGCAGGTCGATGCGGCCCGCTGCCGAGACGACAACCCCTTCGGATGCCAACAGTTGGGCCTGCTCCGCGACCGAAGCGCCGTCGCCGCGCAGGCTGATCCGGCCGGCGGCGTTGACGACGCGGTGCCAGGGCACGGCGCTGTCCGGCGGCAGCAGGCCGAGGGCCCGGCCCACCAGGCGGGCGCGGCCCGGCCAACCGGACTCGGCGGCCACCTGGCCGTAGGTGGCGACCCGTCCCGGCGGGATGGACTGGACAGTTGCCAGAATCGCGTCATACTTGGCGAGGCTCGTGGACATGGGATTCGCCCCGAAAATGATGATCGGTGTTGAAATCTGCGGATTCTGGACTAATTTAGGACCGATTGGAACCGGAAGAAACCCGAATTCTCGAGGGAGAAGGCAATGACGAACGAATCGAAGGTGGCGGACTACAAGGTCGCCGACATCAACCAGGCGGCCTACGGGCGCCGTGAGATCGCGCTGGCCGAGAAGGAGATGCCCGCCCTGATGGGTCTGCGGGCCAAGTACGCCGCCGAGAAGCCGCTCGCCGGGGCGAAGATCATGGGCTGCATCCACATGACCATCCAGACGGCCGTCCTCATCGAGACGCTCGTCGACCTGGGCGCCGAGGTGCGCTGGTCGTCGTGCAACATCTTCTCCACCCAGGACCACGCCGCCGCGGCCATCGCGGCCAACGGCATCCCCGTCTTCGCGTGGAAGGGCGAGACCCTCGAGGAGTTCGACTGGTGCATCGAGCAGACCATCCTCAAGGACGGTCGGCCCTGGGACGCCAACATGATCCTCGACGACGGCGGCGACCTGACGGCCATGGTCCACGAGAAGTACCCGCAGATGCTCGACCGCATCCACGGCCTGACCGAGGAGACCACCACCGGCGTGCACCGCCTGCAGGAGATGCTGGAGAGTGGCGAGCTGAAGGTGCCGGCCATCAACGTCAACGACTCGGTGACGAAATCGAAGAACGACAACAAGTACGGTTGCCGCCACAGCCTCAACGACGCCATCAAGCGCGGCACCGACATGCTGCTCGCCGGCCGCAAGGCCCTCGTGGTGGGCTACGGCGACGTGGGCAAGGGCTCGGCCCAGTCCCTGCGCCAGGAGGGCATGATCGTCAAGATCAGCGAGATCGATCCCATCTGCGCCATGCAGGCCTGCATGGACGGCTTCGAGATCGTCTCGCCCTATGTGGACGGCATCAACACCGGCACCCTCGACGGCATCGACTCCGCCCTGATGGGTTCGCTCGATCTGCTGGTCACCACCACCGGCAACGTGAACGTGTGCGACAAGCACATGCTGGCGACCATCAAGCCGGGCGCCGTGGTCTGCAACATCGGCCACTTCGACAACGAGATCGACACCGCCTTCATGCGTGAGAACTACCAGTGGACCGAGGTCAAGCCGCAGGTGCACCGGATCCAGCGCGATCCGGCCGACGAGGACAACTACATCCTGCTGCTGGCCGAGGGCCGGCTGGTGAACCTGGGCAACGCCACGGGGCACCCGTCGCGGATCATGGACGGCTCGTTCGCCAACCAGGTCCTGGCGCAGATGCACCTGTACGAGCGCCGCTGGGCCGACAAGAAGAGCGAGCCCGTGTACCTGAAGGTCCTGCCCAAGAAGCTGGACGAAGAGGTGGCGCTGGAGATGGTCAAGGGCTTCGGCGGCGTCATGACGAAGCTGACCCCGACCCAGGCCAAGTACATCAACGTGAAGGTCGAGGGCCCTTACAAGCCCGAGTCCTACAAGTACTAGCCGCGACGGTCGGCCCCTGGCGCCGGTGAACGGCGCCGCGGCTCGGCGCAAAACGAAGACGGGAGGCCTGTGGCCTCCCGTCTTCGTTTTGCTCGGCGCGGGGACCGCGCCGACTCGCCTCGGCGCCGCTCACCGGCACCAGGGGCCGGCGGCCGCGGCCCGGGACGGGGTCAGGTCCGGCGGCGAGGGCAGAGGGCTGCGATCCGGACCGCCGCGGCAGCCAGGATCCCGCCCGCGACGCCGGTGACCAGGGGCCAGACCACGAGGACGAGACCGCCTGCCGCGAGAAAGCCGAGCCGCGCCGCGGCCTGGAGCCCGGGGGAGCCGAGGGGGTTGGTGGCGATCGCCGAGGCGACGCCGAGGGCCGTGTAGGACAGCGCGCTTCCCATCACGGGAAACAGGGGGCGGATCCGCATCGGGCCCTCTGGAACGGTGTCGTCGTGTCTATTCCGCGAAGACCCAGTGCTCGGCCTTGGCGAGGTCGTCGAAGACCTTGAGCGTGGCGTCGGCGATGGAGAGTTCCGCCATGGCCGGCAGGCGGTCGGTGAGGGTGCCGATCTGGGCCAGGGTGTAGACGAGGGCGGCGCGGCCGCCGCTGCGGGAGTGGGCGGCTTTCTTGAGAAACGCCGCCAGTTCGCTGATGCGGTCGGCGGTGAGGGCCGACAGGTCGGCGCCGGAGAAGTCCCAGATGGTGTGCAGCGTGGGTTTGGTGCTGTAGAAATCGCGCAGGCGGGATTCGACTTCCTCGGGAGAGGGCGTGCCCGTGCAGGTGAAAGTGGTCAGGCTGCGGGCTTCGTCGCGGGTGGCCTCGATCATGGGCCGGCCTCCGGTCGGGGTGGATGGGGCGCGTCGCCCGCCCTGGGCAGGCGGACGATACGACCCATCCTATCCGATTTCGCGGCTGCGCGCCACCACGTCCGCCCTGGTCGCGGCCAGGGGCCGCCCGGTCAGGGATTCGGGCCGTCGTGGCACTGGTAGCAGCTGACACCCGTCCAGTCGCCGCGGAAATCGCTCCCGTGGCAGACGCTGCAGACATGGGTGCTGAACTCGGCGTCGCGGCCGTGCTGGTTCGAGGAACGGTAGCCGACGGGATGCCCGCCGGGGCCGTCATGGCACGTGTAGCACGACACGCTCGACCAGCCGCCCCGGTAGTCGGTGCCGTGGCAGTCGCGGCAGCCGAGAGCGCTGACGTCGGCCACGACCGGTCCGTGGACGTCGCCGGCCGGCCAGCCGACCGGGTGGCCGCCCGGGCCGTCGTGACAGGAGTAGCAGCCGACGCCGCTGGTGCCGCCGGTGAAGTCGGCGCCGTGGCAGCGGGCGCAATCGTCGGCGCCGGCGCTGCGCACGGCGGCGCCGTGCTGGGCGGGGTCGGCCCAGCCCGCCGCGTGGCCGCCGCCGGGACCGTCGTGGCACTGGTAGCAGCTCACGCCGCTCCAGCCGCCGAGGAAGTCGGCGCCGTGGCAGATGGCGCAGGCGTCGGTGCCGTTGGTGGCGGCCTCGAGGCCGTGGTTGCTCGACAGGGCCCAGTCGGCCGGATGCCCGCCCGGCCCGTCGTGGCACTGGGAGCAGCTCACCGTGCTCCAGCCGCCGAGCAGGTCGGCGCCGTGGCAGTCGATGCAGTCGCCGGTGCCGCCGCCGGCGACGGTGGCGCCGTGGGCGCTTTCCTGGCTCCAGCCCACCGGGTGGCCGCCCGGCCCGTCGTGGCAGGTGAAGCAGCCGACGCCGCTGGTGCCGCCGGTGTAGTCGGTGCCGTGGCAGGTGCGGCAGGCGTTGGCCGAATCGGTCCGCACGGTGGCGCCGTGCTGGTCCGCCCCGGCCCAGCCGGCGGGGTGACCGCTGGGGCCGTCGTGACAGGTGAAGCAGCTCACGCCGCTCCAGCCGCCGAGGTAGTCGGCGCCGTGGCAGGGTTCGCACGCGATGGTGCCGCTGGCCGTTGCCGCTGCGCCGTGGGCGGACGGGTCGACCCAACCGCTCGGGTGGCCGCCGATGCCGTCGTGGCAGTTCGAGCAGCTCACCGCGCTCCAGCCGCCGGTGTAGTCGGCCCCGTGGCAGTCGGCGCAGGCGGCCGGGCCCGCGGGAACGACCTCGGACCCGTGCCGGGAGCCCAGGTACCACTGGTTGGGGTGGCCGCCCGGCCCGTTGTGGCAGGTGAAGCAGCTCGTGCCGCTGGTGCCGCCGGTGAAGTCGACGCCGTGGCAGCGGGCGCACTCGGTGGGCGAGGAGGCGCGCACCTCGGCCCCGTGGCCGGTGATCTGGTTCCAGTCGACCGGGTGGCCGCCGGGGCCGTCGTGGCAGGTGAAGCAGCTCACGCCGCTCCAGTCGCCGGTGAAGTCGGCGCCGTGGCAGTCGGCACACGCGCCGGGGCCTGCGCCCGCGACCGCGTCGCCGTGGGCGGCGGGCTCGTTCCAGCCCGTCGGGTGCCCGCCCGGACCGTCGTGGCAGGCGAAGCAGCCGACGCCGCTGAGGCCGCCCGTGTAGTCGGCCCCGTGGCAGACGGTGCACGACGTCGCGCCGTCGGCGCGCACCGCGGCGCCGTGCTGGGCGGGGTCGGCCCAGCCCTCGGCGTGGCCGCCGGCCGGCCCGTCGTGGCA
>JAGRNP010000125.1 GCA_020440705.1 bacterium
GGCGACTTCTGCTTTGCGGAGCCCGCCGTGTCCCGGCGGCCGGACCGGGCCGATCTATGCCCTCCCATGCGACCACTTCGTGATCGGGCGGGCGAGGAAGAAGAGCAGCACGCCGGCCGCCCCGCTGATGAAGATGAAGAGCACGAAGAACTCGTGCAGGTTCGTGATCTCGCGACCCAGGAAGACGGGAGCCGGACGTCCGGCCTCGGGATAGAACGAACTCAGCACCCCCGCGGCCTTGTTGGCGGCCGACGACGAGAGGTACCACACGCCCATCATCAGCGACGCGAACTTGGGCGGCGACAGGCGGCTGACCGCCGAGAGCCCGATGGGCGACAGGCAGAGCTCGCCGAAGGTGTGCAGCAGGTACAGGCTGATCAGCCACATCATGCTGACCTTCATCTCAGGACCGACGCCCCGCACCCCCAGGGCGATGACCAGGTAGCCGATGGCCATGAACACGAAGCCGAGGCTCATCTTCACGGGCGTGCTCGGGTCGAGGTTCACGCGGCCGAGGCGCGACCACAGCCAGGCGAAGACCGGCGCGAAGACGACGATCGCCACGGCGTTCACCGACTGGAACCAGCTGGCGGGCATGGTCCAGCCGAAGATCTCGCGGTCGGTCTGGCGGTCGGCGAAGACCGTCAGCGAGGCCCCGGCCTGCTCGAAGCAGGCCCAGAAGAAGATGACGAAGAAGCTGAGGATGAAGATGACCGCGACCCGCTCCTTGTCCTCGCGCGTCAGCGGGACGTCGTGGCCGTGGTCGGCGCCGGCCTTGCGTTCGCGCGGCGGCAGGCCCAGGGCGTTCCCGTCGGCGTCGACGATGTGCCGGTCCTTGAAGACCTGGAAGACGATCGTGCCGACGAACATGCCGATGGCCGCCGACAGGAAGCCCCACTGGAAGTCCTCGGGCCGGCCGGTGTCCCCCAGCCCGCCGGCCACGAGCGGCGCCAGGAAGGCCCCGATGTTCACCCCCATGTAGAAGACGGTGAAGGCCGAGTCCTTGCGCTTGTCGTCGGGCGCGTAGAGGGAGCCCACCATGGAGGCGATGTTGGCCTTGAACAGCCCCGTCCCCACGACGAGCACGCCCAGCCCCGCCCACAGCAGCGGATGCGAGACGGCGGTGTCGGCGTAGAACCGCGCCGAGAGGAACATGAGGAACTGGCCGACGCCCATGACCACGCCACCGACGAGGATCGAGCGGCGGTTGCCCCACCAGCGGTCGGCGATGTAGCCGCCCGCCAGGGGCATCAGGTAGGCCAGGCCCGTGAAGTTGCCGTAGACGGTGCTCGCCTTGGCCACGTCGAACAGCAGGGCCCGGGTCATGTAGAGCACGAGGATGGCGCGCATGCCGTAGTAGCTGAAGCGCTCCCACATCTCGGTATAGAAAAGGACGTAAAGGCCCTTGGGGTGCCCCTGGGTCATGTCGTCTCCCTGTCGGATCGGGGGTGGGCGGTGGGGGGGATTCGGCTGCGCGATTCTAGCAGCCCGCGGCCGTCCGGGCAAGATTCGCGACGATTTCGCGTGACTTTCCGGGTGCGGAAGTTGTCTAATGGCCGTTCGGAGGGGTACCGACAATGACAGCCGCCGTCCCATCCCCCGGGACGGCCGTGGAGGAATCATGAACAACCGCATCCCGCGCATCGCGCTCGTCGCGATCGTGCTGGCCTGTCTCGGCGCCATGTCCGCCTGCGACAAGGCCCAGGAGACCCTGAAGTCGACCGACCTGGGTGCCGCCGGCGACGTCGGCAAGCTGCTGTCCAAGGCCGCCGAGGCCTTCGGCGGCATCACCGACGTGGAGAGCGCCAAGGCCGCCCTGCCGCAGCTGAAGGGTCTGGACGGCGACCTCGGCCAGCTGGTCGAGAAGTTCGCCGCCATGGATCCGGCCAAGAAGGAGAAGCTGCTCGGTGCGGTCTCTTCGGCCCGGCCCCAGCTCGAAAAGGCCATGGCGCGGATCGAGAACATGGCGGGCGTCGGCGAGATCGTCGGCCCGACCCTGTCCTCGTTCCGTGCGAAACTGGAGCAGCTGCACTGAGAACCACCGGTCCCGCGGGACCACGAAAGGAAACCGTCATGAGCTACAAGATCACCGACATCGAGGGCATCGGCCCCGCCTACGCCGAGAAGCTGGGCACCGCCGGCATCAAGACCACCGACCACCTGCTGGACCAGTGCGCCACGCCGGCCGGCCGCAAGTCGGTCGCCGCGACCACGGGTGTCGGCGAGTCCACCCTGCTGAAGTGGACCAACATGGCCGACCTGATGCGGATCTCCGGCATCGGGCCCCAGTACTCCGAGCTGCTCGAGGGCGCCGGCGTCGACACCGTCAAGGAGCTCCGCAACCGCAACGCCGAGAACCTCGCCGCCGCCATGGCGAAGGTGAACGACGAGAAGAACCTCGCCCGGGTCTCGCCGCCGGCCGCGACCGTCGCCAAGTGGGTCGACGCCGCCAAGAAGACCGACCCGCGCATCACCTACTGATCGTCGCCCCCTCCGACGCCCCCGACGCCCCGCCATCGGCGGGGCGTCGTGCTTTCCGGACCGCACGGCCCGCGACGATTCCCCTTGAATATCCGGCCCGATGCGGGTGTACTCGCTGCGAAATCCCTGCGTCGCCCCCGAGCGGGCGTCATCCCAACCGGAAGGAATTCCCGTGAAGCATCGCATTCTGCTCAGCGCCGCCCTGCTGATCGCCCTCGTCGCCGCGGCGCCGACCTTCGCCATGGACAAGGACGAGCTCGTCGCCAAGAGCATCGAGGCCCAGGGCGGAGCCGACAAGCTCCAGGCCGTCAAGAGCATGACCGCCACCGGCAAGGCCATGGCCCAGGGGATGGAGTTCCCCTTCAACATGCGCCAGGTGCGCCCGAACCTGATGCGGCTGGACATCGACGTCATGGGCATGAAGATGGTCCAGGCCTACGACGGCACCCAGGGCTGGACGATCAACCCCATGACCGGCAGCCAGGACGCCCAGCCCATGGGCGAGCTCGAGAACAAGAGCTTCAAGCTGCAGTCGGATATGGACGGCCTGCTGCTCGGCGCCGACAGGAAGGGCTACGAGGTCACCTTCGTGGGCGAGGCCGACGTCGAGGGCACGCCCGCCTACCAGCTGAAGATCGACACCGGGGAAGGCATCGTCATCGACATGTTCATCGACCAGGAGTACTTCCTGACGATCAAGCAGTCGGCGACCATCGACTGGGACGGCAAGGTCGTCTCGCAGGACACCTACATGTCCGACTTCCAGGAGGTGAACGGCATGGTGATCCCGTTCTCCATCGAGACCCGCATGGGCGCGCAGGTCGTCAGCCAGATCGTCCTGGACACCGTCGAGCACGACACCGAGATCGATCCGTCCATCTTCGCCATGCCGGCCGCCGCCCCCGCGGCGCCCGCGACGCCCGAGGGCCAGTAGGAAAGAGGAATGACCATGCGAGCCACCGTCCTGATCCTGGGACTGGTGCTGGTGACGGGCGCCTTCGGGGCGCCCGTTTCCGCGCCGGCCACCACCGCCGACACCGCCGTCGCCGCCGCCGCCGCGGCGGCGGGCTTTCCCGTCGGCCCCCACGTCTTCGGCGCCCTGCGCGCCCGCGAGCTCGGCCCCGCCATCATGAGCGGCCGCATCAGCGCGCTCGATGTGTGCGACGCCGATCCGCGCCTGATGTACGTCGGCGCGGCCGGCGGCGGCGTGTGGCGCAGCCGCAACGCCGGCGCCACCTTCGAAGCGGTCTTCGACGACCACGCGCAGAGCATCGGCTGCGTGACCATCGACCAGGCCCGGCCCGACACCGTGTGGGTCGGCACCGGCGAGACCTGGGTGCGCAACAGCGTGGGCACCGGCGACGGCCTGTACCGCACCGTCGACGGCGGCCGCGAGTGGCAGCACGTGGGCTTCGCCGACAGCGAGCGCATCGCCGGGGTGATCATCCACCCCGACGACCCGGCCACCGTCTGGGTCGCGGTTCTCGGGCACCTCTGGGACGACCACCCGACGCGCGGCGTGTACCGCACCACCGACTTCGGCGCCACCTGGGAGCAGGTGCTCGCCGGCGACCCCCGCACCGGCTGCAACGACCTGGCCATCGACCCGCAGGATCCGGACATCCTCTACGCCGCCATGTGGGAATTCCGCCGCGACCCGGCCTCGTTCCACAGCGGCGGACCGGGCAGCGGGCTCTTCAAGAGCATGGACGGCGGCACCACCTGGCGGCCCGTCCGCGACGGACTGCCCGCCGGCGACCTGGGCCGCATCGCCGTGGCCGTGATGCCGTCGCGGCCGAGCGTGCTCTACGCCGCGGTCGAGGCGGAGAAGTCCGGCTTCTACCGCTCGGACGACCTGGGCGAGAGCTGGCACCTGACCACCGACCAGAAGGTCATCACCGGCCGGCCGTTCTACTTCGGCCACCTGGTGCCCGATCCGGTCGACCACGAGCGCATCTACAAGATGAACACCTTCGTGGTGTCGAGCCGTGACGGCGGCCGGCTCTTCGGCGGCATCGGCGGCTGGGTGCACGCCGACGGCCACGCCATGTGGATCAACCCGCGCGACCCGCAGCACATCGTCCTGGGCACCGACGGCGGCCTGTACATCAGCCACAACCGCGGCGACGGCTTCCGCCACGTGCCCAACCTGCCGATCAGCCAGTTCTACCACGTGTCCGTCGACGACCGGGAACCCTTCCGGGTCTACGGCGGCCTGCAGGACAACGGGTCGTGGTACGCGCCGAGCCGTTCCCCGAGCGGCATCGAGAATCGCGACTGGGAGAACCTCGGCGGCGGCGACGGCTTCGCCGTGGTGGTCGACCGCGGCGATCCGGACCTCGTCTACTGGGAATGGCAGGGCGGCAACGTCAACCGGCACGACCTGCGCACGGGCGAGGACAAGGACATCAGGCCCCAGCCGCGCCCGGACGGCCCCGAACTGCGCTTCAACTGGAACACGCCCATCGCCACCAGCCCCACCGACCCGACGCGGCTGTACGTGGGCTCCCAGTTCCTGCACCGCAGCGCCGACCGCGGCGAGACCTGGGACGTGATCTCCCCCGACCTGACGACCGACGACCCGGACCTGCAGCGCCAGGCCGAGTCCGGCGGTCTGACCGTGGACAACACGACGGCCGAGAACCACTGCACGATCTTCGCCGTCGCGGAGTCGCCCCTGGACAGGGCCGTCATCTGGGTCGGCACCGACGACGGGCGCCTGCAGGTCACGACCGACGACGGTGCCCGCTGGCGCGACGTGTCCGGCGCCCTGCCCGATGTGCCCCGCGGCACCTGGATCAGCTCGGTCGAGCCCTCGCGCCACGCCGCGGACGAGGCCTTCGTCACCTGCGACGGGCACCGCCGCGGCGACATGCGCCCCCACGTGCTGCGCACGGCCGACGGCGGCCGCACCTGGACCCGTCTGGACTCGCCCGACGTGGTCGGGCACGCCCACGTGATCCGCCAGGATCCGGTGAACGCCGACCTGCTCTACCTCGGCACCGAACAGGGCCTGTACATCTCCCTGGATCGCGGCCGGAACTGGGCCCGCTTCACCGAGGGCGTGCCGCCGGTCAGCGTGCGCGACCTGGCGCTGCAGGAGCGCGACAACGCCCTTGTGATCGGCACCCACGGCCGCGGCGTCCTCGTCATCGACGACCTCGGGCCCCTGCGCGAACTGACGCCGGCCGTCCTGGCGGCGCCCGTCACGGTGCTCGCCTCGCGGCCCGCGGTGCTGCGCATCCCCCAGGGCCGTTCGTTCTCGCCGGGCGACACCCACTACGCGGCGGGCAATCCCACCTCCGCGGCGGTGATCCGCTACTACCTGCAGAAGCGGCACATGTTCGGCGAGATGAAGCTCGAGATCTTCGCGCCGGACGGCGAGCTGCTCAAGACGCTGCCCGGGAGCAAGCGGAAGGGCCTGAACGTGGTGACCTGGTCGCCGCGCCTGAAGCCCCCCAAGGTGGCTCCCTCGCCCACCCTGGATCCGGCCACCTCGTACGCCGGCGCCGTGGGGCCGGCCGCGCCCGAGGGCCGCTACACCTGGCGTCTGACCAAGGGCAAGGAGACCTACGAGGGCTTCGTCGACGTGGGCTACGACCCGGACTACCCCCACGACGCGGCGGCCCGCGCGGCCCAGCAGCGCGCGGTGCAGAAGGCCTACGACATGCTCGCGCGGCTCGCCTACGTCGCCGAGGCGGCCACCGGCCTGCGCGACGACGCCCGGGCCCGCGTCGCCGACCGCGGGGAGAAGGACAAGCTGGCCCGGCGCCTGCGCGGGTTCGCCGACGACGTGGACCGCTTCCACGGGACGCTCATGGTGACCGAGGAGGTGCAGGGGATCAGCGGCAAACGGAAGCTGCGCGAGGACGTGGTGCGGCTGTACGCGGCGATCTCCGGCTACGGTGGCGCCCCGTCGGCCGACCAGGCCGCGCGGCTGGACGACTTCGGCCGCCTCATCGCCGACGCCGACCGGCGCTTCGCCGACCTGTGCGGCGACCGGCTCGCCGATCTCAACGAGCGGCTGGCCAAGGCCGATCTCGCCCCGCTCGCGGTGCTCTCGGCCGAGGAGTTCGCGGCGCGCGACGAGTAGCCGTCCGGAGGGACGCGACACGACGGCCGACCCGGGCGGGTCGGCCGTCGTCGTTCCAAGGGCGGCCGTCAGCGGGACGCGACCTTCAATCGGCGTCGGGCCGCCCCCAGGTGTCGTCGGGGAACCAGGGCGGCACGTCGTCGCCGCCGGTCAGCACGCGCCGCAGCGTGTCCACCGCCGCGGCCACCGTCAGCAGGCGGTTGCGGTCGCGATCGGCCGGGAAGCGGTAGCGCGCCGCATGGACCGCAGCCGGCGTGGCCACCGCGATCCAGGTCGTGCCCACGGGCTTGTCCTCGCTGCCGCCGCCCGGTCCGCTGATGCCGCTGACGGCCAGGGCGTAGTCGGTGCCCACCCGCTCCCGGCAGCCCGCCGCCATGGCCCGCACCGTCTCGCCGCTCACGGCGCCGTGTTCGCGCAGGGTCGCCGCGGGCACGCCCAGCAGCTTCTCCTTCACCTCGTCGGCGTAGGCCAGGATCCCGCCCCGGAAGAAGCCCGACGAACCGGCGGCCGTCGTCAGCGCCCCGCCCAGCAGCCCCGCGGTGCACGACTCGGCCACGGACAGGGTGGCGCCGGCGGCGAGCATGTGCTCCTGCACGACCAGGGTCAGGGGCCGCTCGTCCCGCGTGTAGACCAGCCGGCCGAGTTCCGCGTCGATGGCCGCGGCCGCGGCATCCAGGTCGTCCCTATCGGACGGATCGCCTTCCGTCGGCGCCCCGAGGCGCATGTCGACGCCCCAGTCGGTCAGCCACCACGACCAGCGCAGCCGGCCGTAGCGGGCGCGGATCTCCTCGCACCGCTTGACCAGGGCGAGCTCGGCGATCTGGGCCGTTCGCCACACGCGGTGCGGCCGGGGCGCGGGCAGCACGCCGGCGGCCTCGAGCCGCGCCACCGCGGGCGGCAGCAGCCCCGCCAGNTCGGCCGGCACCCCGGGCAGCATGGCCACCCAGCGCCCGGCCAGGGGGCCCACCAGGCCCGGCGCCGACCCCACCGGGTTCTCGATCGGCGTCAGCCCCGCGGGCACCTGGCACTGCTTGAACACGCCCGGCCGCGTCTGCACGCCGCGCCGGCGCCAACGCTCCTCGAGGTTCGCGCGCACGGCCGCGTCCTCGCGCAACTCGACGCCGCCCCAGGCGGCGACCATGTCGCGGGTCATGTCGTCGGGGGTCGAACCGAGGCCGCCGCTGATGAAGACCAGGTCGCCGGGCTCGGTGCGCCGCAGGGCCGCGGCCACGGCGTCGGGGGTGTCGGGCACCACCTGGATGAGCGCCACCTGCACCCCGTGCCCGCCGAGGGCCCGCTGGATGCGCTGGCTGTTGGAGTCGACCGTGCGGCCCTCGAGCAGCTCGTCGCCGATGGCGATGATCTTCACCGGCACCGGTCTCACGCCGCGAACCTCGCCAGGGCCCACAAGGTGAGGTGGGTCAGCACGCAGGCCTGCACGCCGGCGCCGATGTCGTCGGCCATGATGCCGAGTCCGCCGCCGCCCCCGAGCTGCTCGAGGCGGCGCACGCCCAGCGGCTTGAGGATGTCCGTCACGCGGAACCAGAAGAAGCCCACGCACCAGGCCAGCGGCCCGCCGGCCACGCCCAGGAAGGTGACCAGCATGCCGGCGACCTCGTCGATGACGACCAGGGACGGGTCCTCCCCGTGGATCTGCTCGAGCCGTCCGGCCACGGGGATGCCCACGGCGGTGACCGCCACCAGGAGTGCGACGTTCAGCCAGACGGGGATCGGGCCCAGCCAGGTCCAGGCCGCCCACCACACCGCCGCGAAGGCGGCGCTGGCCACGGTGGCCGGGGCGAACGGGGCGAAGCCGGTGCCGAAGAAGGTGCCGAGGGCATAGAGCAGGGGTCGGGGCATCGTGGTCCTTTCGGGTGAGCGGGCGCGGAACCTCCCGCAACCTAACCCCCGGCCCCCGCGGCGGCAACCCTGCGCGGGGACAAAAAGAGGCGCGGCCGTGATGGCCGCGCCTCGGGTCCGGAGCCGGACTCGCGTCAGCTGGTCTGCAGCTGGCGCAGCACCTGCTTCGCCACGCACTTGAGGGTGTCGAAGACGCCGGTGCCGTTGATCGCCACGGCTTCGAAATTCTCGTAGCCCTCGGGGTTGAGCTCCTCGTTGAGCTCGTCGATGGGCAGGGCGTCCGGGGCGTCGCGCTTGTTCCACTGCATCACGAAGGGGATCTCGTCGAGGCTGAGATCGTATTCCTTCAGGTTGTCGTGCAGGTTGTACAGGGCCTCGATGTTCGCGTCGAAGCGCGCTTCGGAGCTGTCGGCCACGAAGACGATGCCGTCGACGCCGCGCAGGATCAGCTTGCGGGAGGCGTTGTAGTAGACCTGCCCCGGCACCGTGTACAGGTGGAAGCGGGTCTTGAACCCCTTGACCTCGCCGAGCTCGAGCGGCAGGAAGTCGAAGAACAGGGTCCGATCCATCTCCGTCGCCAAGGTCACCAGCTTGCCCTTCGTCTCGGGCGCCAGTTTCTCGTAGACGTACTGGATGTTCGTGGTCTTGCCCCCGAGACCGGGGCCGTAGTACACGACCTTGCAATTGATCTCGCGCGACGAATAGTTGATCAACGACACGGCATTACCCCTTTGGCCTGCCTTTTAGTCAGCGAACAGGTTGTCGATTTCGGCTTCCACTTCTTCGGTGAAGTTGTCATCGAACTGGTCGTACTCCTCGTTCCGGTATTCCAGCTTTTCGTACAACTTTTCGATCACGGCGTTGAGCTCGCCGACGGCGTGCTTGACCCGCAGGCGGACCAGGCCGAGCGTCGTGCTCTTGCTGAACAACACCACCAGGACGACACCCTTGGCGATCTTGGCCAGGTACATGCTGTCCTTCGCGCCCTGATGGAACAGGGTGCTGAAATCCTTCTCGCCGATCAGCTTGGCCAGCTGGTAGTTGGCCTCGAAGTCGGCCGCGCACAGGGACGCGAAACTCGTCAGATCGAATTCGACGTCGGGGCCGATCTGGCTGATCAACTGCCCCGTGCGGTCGATCAACAGCACGTTCCCCGCCCGACTGCTCTTGAGCAGGTCTTCGAGGACGTTGTTGATGGCCCAATAATCTTCTTCGAAGATGGCCCATTCCGCTCTGACCATGAATCGCTCTCCTGCCGCGGTGCCCGGCATCGGGTGCGGGGGACGTTTGCGTGTATTGCCTCTAGGGGGGATATCGTCAGGGGAGGGGGCGGCTTAACAGGATTTTTGGGCCCCGGTGCGGTCCGTGCCCGGGCCCGATCCGCCCTCAGAAGGAACGACGGAACTGGAAGGCCCGCTGCAGGGTGACCTCGTCCGTGTAGGCCAGGGCCCCTCCCACCGGAATGCCCGTGGCGAGGCGCGAAAGCTCCAGTTCGCGCCCTTCCAGCAGGCGCTGGATGTACAGGGCCGTCGTCTCCCCCTCCACGCTGGCGTCGAGCGCGATGATCACCTCCTGGACCCCGTCGGCGTCGATGCGCCCGACGAGCCGGTCGAAGGGCAGATCCTGGGCGCGCACCCCGTCCAGCGGCGACAGCATGCCCCCCAGCACGAAATAGCGGCCACGGTAGAATCCCGCCTTCTCGAAGGGCAGCACGTCCACGGGCGTGGCCACGATGCACATCTGCGTCGCGTCGCGGCGCGGCGAGGTGCACACCCGGCACGGATCCGGCTCGGTGATGGCCCCGCACCGCGCGCAATGGGTGACCTTCTCCCGCGCCTCGGCGATGGCGGCCACCAGTTCCTCGGCCGGCACCGTCGGCCCCTCGGCCCGGGCCACCAGGTGCAGCGCCAGCCGGGTGGCCGACTTGCGCCCGAGCCCGGGCAACCGGTTCAGGCTGCGCACCAGGCGTTCGAGCGCGGGCGACTGGAACTCGCCGCCGTCCTGCAGGTCCCTGCCGTTGCCGGGTCCGGACACCTACAGCCCCAGTCCGGGAATGTTCATGCCTCCCGTGACCGAGCCCATCTCCTTCTCCACCATGGCGTCGACGTTCTTCGCCGCCTCGTTCACCGCCGCGACCACGAGATCCTGCAGGAACTCGATGTCGTTCGGATCGAGGCTCTCGGGCGCGATCTCGATGCTCTTGAGCCGGTGCTTGCCGTCCATGACGACCTTCACCTGGCCCCCGCCCACCTCGGCGGTGACCTCCCTGCTCGCGAGCTCCTCCTGGGCCTTGGCCATCTTGGCCTGCATCTGCTGGGCCTGCTTCATGAGCATCCGCATGTCCATGACGTCGCATCCTTCGGGTTGTGGTCCTGCGGGGCGCGGTGGCGCCGCCGGCTAATTGCCGCGCTTCTGCCAGCGCTCGCGTTCGGTCTCGGGCAGGGGCTTGCCGCCGCCCATCATGTCGACCAGATCGTTCAGGGCCGCGTCCTCGGCACACGCCTTGGCCAGCTCCTCGCTGTGGGTCGGCGCCACCTCCTGCCGGATCTCCTCCGTCACCTCGGTGGCCTGCCCCTGTTCGCCCAGCACCAGCTCGACGCGCAGACGGCGCTGCCAGAGCTCCCCGGCCACGGCCGCGATGGTCGCGCACTCGGACTCGATGCTCCGCACGGCGAAGCTGCGGTCCTCGGTGAACCCCACGCGCAGCAGGCCGTCCTCGCTCAGGGACGGCAGGCCCGTCATGAGGCACGACCCCAGGCGGGGCGACTTCTTCATCAGGGCGTCGATGAGGGCCGTCCAGCCGGGCACCGCCGCATCGGCCGCCGTCAGGTCCGGCGCGGCCGGACCCGCGTTCGGCGACGGGTCTCGGGGCGGAGCCTGCGGCCGGGCCGGCGCGCCGCCGCCCGCG
>JAGRNP010000126.1 GCA_020440705.1 bacterium
CGCGGCCGCGCAGGACGCGCAGGTAGCGACCGGTGCCGCAGGCGGGCTCCAGCCAGCGGTGGGGACCGCGTCCCAGGTGCCGGGCCACCGCCCGCTCCAGGGCGTCCACCTCGGCGGCGGTGCCCGGCGTGTACAGGAGGTCATACAAGACGGGGTCGTCGTACAGGCCGGCCACTAGCGGTACCCGATGGCCACGGCGATGACGAGGAAGACCCCCGACAGCAGCGTGAGCAGGCCGAACAGCGGCAGCATGAAGCGCAGCCACTTCAGGTAGGGGATCCGCGCGAGGGCCAGCATGGCCATGAGGATGCCGCTGGTGGGGATCACCGAGTTGCTGAAGCCGTCGCCGCAGGTGAAGGCGAAGACCGCGGTCTGGCGCGTCAGGCCGAGGATGTCGGCCAGGGGCGCCATGAGCGGCATGGTCACCGCGGCCTGCCCGCTGCCCGAGGGGATCAGCACGTTCAGGGTGGTCTGGAAGACGAGCATGCCCTGGGCGGCCACGTAGGGCGGCACCCGGCCGAGCACTCCGGCGGCGTGGTGCACCAGGGTGTCCATGACCTGGGCGTCCTCGAGCACCACGCTGATGCCCCGGGCGAAGCCCACCACCAGGGCGGCGACGACCATTTCCTCCATGCCCTTGACGAACGCGCGGGCGGCCTCGTCGAGGGGTAGGCGCGCCAGCAGGAAGGCGACGATGCCCATGAGGAAGAAGCCGCCGGCCATGTCGGCCATCCACCAGCCGTAGCGCTGCACCCCGAAGAGGATGAAGGCGAAGATGGCCAGGCAGGACAGCAGGATGGCGGTGTGGTGTCCGGCGTAGGCCGTCTCGTCGCCGGCGTCTTCGGAGATGGCGAAGCCCTCGTCTCCCAGCACCGAGCCCGCGGGGTCGGCTTTCACGCGGGCGCCGTAGCGCAGCAGATACACGATGCCGATGACGATGGCGCAGGCGAAGAAGGCCAGCCGGAGGCCGAGGCCGCTGTTGAGGGGCAACTCGGCGATGCCCTGGGCCACGTTCACCGTGAAGGGGTTGGTGGTCGAGGCGGCGAAGCCGATCTCCGACCCCACCAGCACGATGGCCATGCCGTACACGCGGTCGTAACCCAGGCGTTTGGCGACGATCAGGAAGACCGGGACCAGCGGGATGAATTCCTCGCCCATGCCCAGGGTCGAGCCGCCGACGGCGAGCACGAACATGAGCACGATCGTCAGCAGTGGGCCCCGGTCGCCCAGGCGGCGCAGCAGGCGGCCGATGGCGGCCGTGATGACGCCCGTGCGCTGCAGGATCCCGAAGGTGCCGCCGATGATGAAGATGAAGAAGATGATGTCGGCGGCGGCCTCGAGCCCGCGGGGGATGGCGGTCAGGAATCCCTGCAGGCTGGTGGGCGAGGCCCGGTCCGGGACTTTCTCGTCGAGCAGGATCCCGCGGGCGCTGACGTGCTTGTCGAGATGCTCGTAGGTGCCCGGCACCAGCAGGGTGCGCTCGTGCCCCTGCACCGACTTCGTCTCGCGCCGGTACTCGCCGGAGGGGATCACCCAGGTCGCGATCGAGCAGGCCAGGATCACCAGGGTCAGCAGGACGAAGACGTGGGGAACCCTGAAGCGCGGGGACGAGGACACGGAACTACCCCATCTCCTCGATGGCGTCGTGGTAGCGCACCTCGCCGCTGTACTTCTCCAGGGCTCCGGGCACCAGCTCCTTGACCATGAAGAAGGGGTCGTACTCCGGCCCGACGTAGCTGATGCCCTGCTCGACCGCGAGGCTGAACCCGAAACGCTGGTAGTAGTCGGGGTGGCCCAGGGTGACGACGACCTCGCAGCCGGCGGCGGCGCAGGCCTCGAGGCCGGCGCGGGCCAACTGCGAGCCGAGGCCCTGGTCCTGGTAGTCCGGGTGCACGGCCAGGGGCGCCAGACCCATGGTTTTCGGTCCCATGGGGGCGTCGCCGATGGCCACGGGCGTGAAGAGGATGTGCGCGGCGACCACCCGGTCGACCTCGGCCACCAGGGAGACGAGGGGCGATGCCTCGGCGCGCAAACGCTTGACCAGCAACGCCTCCGAGGGCGTCTCGTAGGCGTCCTTGACCACTTCGAAGACGCGCACGTGGTCGGCGGGCGTCTCCGGGCGGATGTGGCAGTCCATGGCGGGCATCCTTCGGGCGGGCGCGCCGGGGAATTCCGGCGGCGCGGTGTCGGAATCCACCTTGCCCCAAGCCGCGCCCCGGTGCAACAATCTTCGTCGCGCTGCGAATGAGACCTGTTCCGGCCGGCCCCAAATCAGGCTTTTTCCCTGGGAATTATTCATTTTCCGGAGGTATCCCGTGTTGCGATCCATCCCGTTCCTCGTGCTGCTCGCCATCCTGGCGGCCGCTCCCTTCGCCCTCGCCGCGGACGAGGCGCCCGGCTACGTCATGCGGTACGCCGACGTGGGCGCCGGCCAGATCGTCTTCACCTACGAGGACGACCTGTGGCTGGTGCCGCTCGCCGGGGGCGACGCCCACCGGATCACCTCCCATCCGGGCCGCGAGACGGCCGCCAAGTTCTCGCCTGACGGCAAGATGCTCGCCTTCACCGCCGACTACGACGGCGGCGGCGACGTGTACGTGATGGATGCCCGGGGCGGCGTGCCCACGCGCCTGACCTTCCACCCCTCGGGCGGCACGGCCCTCGACTGGACCCCCGACGGCAAGTCCGTCATCTTCACCTCGAACCGCGAGGCGCCCCCGTACGCGTCCGAGCTGTACGTGGTCGACGTGACGGGCGGCCTGCCCCGCAAGCTGCCGGTCGACCGCGGCTCGCTGGCCTCCATCGCACCCGACGGCAAGGCCATGGCCTTCAACCGCTTCGGGCGCCACGTGCGCACCTGGAAACGTTACGAGGGCGGCAACGCCCAGGACGTCTGGGTGGTCGAATTCGCCAGCGGCGACATCCGCCGGATCACCGACTTCGCCGGCAGCGACCAGTTCCCCATGTGGGGCGACGGCGCCATCTACTTCAACAGCGACCGCGAGGACGGCACGCTGAACCTCTACCGCTACGACACGGCCACCGAGGCCGTCACGCGCCTGACCACCTTCACCGACTACGACGTGAAGTTCCCCTCGCTCGGCGACGGCCGCATCGTCTTCCAGTACGGTTCCGGTCTGAGCGTCCTGGATCTGGCGAGCGGCCAGGTGGCCGCGGTGCCCATCACCATTCCCAGCGATCGCCGCCACATGCGGGCCGAGCTCGTCACCCCCGAGCCGCGCACGGGCGCCTTCGGTCTCTCCCCCGCCGGCGAGCGGGCCCTGGTCGTGGCCCGCGGCGAGGTGCTGAACCTGCCCACCGACGAGGGCGACGCCCTGAACGTGACGCGCACCGCCGGGTCGCGCGAGAAGTACGCGACCTGGAGTCCGGACGGCCGCTGGATCGCCCTGGTGAGCGACCGCAGCGGCGAGGAGCAGCTCTACCTCGTCGACCAGCACGGCCGGGACGAGTGGAAGGCCCTCACCGACGGCACCTACGGCTTCATGCGCCAGCCCGTGTGGTCGCCCGACTCCAAGTGGCTCGTGTTCAGCGACAAGTCCCTGAAGCTGCACCTGGTCGACGCCGCGGGCGGCGGCGCGAAGGAGATCGCCCACAGCGACTACGACGACGCCTGGGAGCGCTGGGGCATCATGGACTACGCCTGGTCGCCCGACAGCCGCTGGATCGCCTACACCAGCCAGACCGGCAACATGAACGAGGCCATCTGGCTGTACGACACCCGGACCGGCAAGAACCACAAGCTCACCGACGACATGACCCAGGACTGGTCGCCGAGCTTCTCGCCCGACGGCAAGTACCTGTACTTCCTCTCGAGCCGCACCTTCGAGCCCACCATGGGCCGGCAGGACCAGAACCACATCTTCCTGAAGACGGCGCGGCCCTACCTGTTCCTGCTGCAGGACGGCGAACGCTCGCCCTTCCACGGCGAGGACACGGTCGTGACCGCGGACGACGGCGCGGCGGACAAGGAGAAGAAGGACGAGAAGAAGGACGAGAAGGACGCCGGCACGGCGATCGACCTGGCGGGTCTGGCCGCGCGGCAGCTCGTGTGCGAGGGCGTCCCGGCCGGCAATTACTTCAGGCTGGAGGCCGTCGAGGGCGGCTTCCTGATGCTGGAGAAGCCGGAGTACGAGTTCCTCAAGTACCAGAACGTCGACGACGGCACCGGCGGCCGCCTCGACCTGAAGAAGTACGCCGTGGCCGACAAGGAGGCGACGACGATCCTCGAGGGGATCGCCAACTACCACCTCAGCGCCGACGGCAAGCAGCTCATCTACCGGGCCGGCGACAAGTACGGCATGGTGGCGGTGGCCAAGGGCGGCAAGGTGGGCGACGGCAAGATCGATCCGGGCGCGGTGAAGCTGCGGGTCGACCGCCTCGAGGAGTTCCTGCAGATCTTCGACGAGGCCTGGCGCATCCAGCGCGACTGGTTCTACGACGCGAACATGCACGGTGTCGACTGGCAGGCCATGTACGACAAGTACGCGCCCTTCGTGGCCGGTTGCGGCACGCGCGGCGACCTGAACTACCTCATCGGCGAGATGATCGCCGAGCTCAACATCGGCCACACCTACATTTTCGGGGGCGACTTCGAGGACGGCGCCGACCGCGTCGGCACCGGCGCCCTGGGCGCCGAGTTCGCGAGCGAGAACGGGGCCGACTTCTACCGCATCAGCCGCATCCTGCCCGGCGTGAGCTGGGACCCGCGCTACCGGTCGCCCCTGGCCGAGCCCGGCGTGGGCGTGCACGAAGGCGACTACCTCATCGCCATCGACGGCGTCGAGGTGCGTCGGGGCGAGAACCCGTGGGCGCTGCTGATCGACCGGGGCGGCCACATGGTCAGCGTCACCACCAACAGCAAGCCGACGGCCAAGGGCGCGACCACCGTGCGCGTCGAGGCCCTGCGCAACGAGATGGGCCTGCGCTACCGCGACTGGGTCGATCGGAACCTGGCCCACGTGACCGGGCTCTCCGACGGCCGGGTGGGCTACATCCAGCTGCCGAACATGGGCGAGAACGGCCTGGTCGAGTTCGGTCGCAGCTGGTACCCGCAGACCGGCAAGGAGGCCATGATCATCGACGACCGCTCCAACGGCGGCGGCTTCGTGGGCGACCAGATCATCGACCGGCTCGAGCGCGAGCTGTGGGCCGTGACCCAGCCCCGCGAGGGCAAGGGCGGCCGCAACCCCGAGCGGGTCTTCCACGGCCCGCTGGTGGTGCTCATCGACGGCGACACCTACAGCAACGGCGAGTTCTTCGCCGAGGCCATCAAGCGCCTGGGCCTGGCCACCCTCATCGGCGTGCGCACCTGGGGCGGCTCGACCGGCATCGAACCCCACCAGGACATGGTCGACGGCGGCGGCACCACGCCCCCGCAGTTCGGCCTCTACGGCCTGGACGGCACCTGGCCCATCGAGGGCTGGGGCGTCGAGCCCGACATCGTCGTGGTGAACATGCCGAAGGACGTGGTGGACGGGAAGGATGCCCAGCTCGACCACGCCGTGGAGTTCCTGCTGCAGCAGCTCGCGGAAAATCCCGGCAAGTGGACCATTCCGGACGCGCCGAAGTATCCGAACAAGGCGAAACCGCGCCTCTCGAAGACGATCTCCGAGTAGGCGGGATCCGGAGGAAAAAGGGGAGGGCCCGGTCGCTGGACCGGGCCCTTTTTTCGGCGGAATCGGGCTCAACCGGGTCGGGTCCGGGTCGAACACGAGTGAAACCCGACGATCGCCGGTCGAGGGCAGGCCGCGCGAACTCGGGCTTGCCCTCAACGGTCCCGATGGCCACAATTCGGCCGGGGATCGTTCCCGCACGACACGGAGGTTGAAGCCCTGAACGAGGATCGGATCCGGCTGCCGATGATGCGGCGGCACTTTCTCGGAATCTGCGGCAAGGCGGCCGTCGCGACCCTGCTGCCGGTGCCGTCGCTGGCCGGCCTGATGGCGGGCGACGCCGCCGCCGGCGACGGGCGCGTCGGCGTGGCGCCGATCGGCTCCCTCAACCTGCTCAACGTGCACACCGGCGAGCGTCTGGTCTGCACGTACCGGGAACAGGGTCGCCTGCTCCCCGACGCCCTGGCGGCCATCGATCACCTGCTGCGCGACCACCGGACCGACGAGATGCGGCCCATCGACCCGGCGCTGCTGGACCTGATGGCTTCCCTCGCCGGCAGGCTGGAATCGACCCGACCCTTCCGCGTGTTCTCCGGCTACCGCGCCCCGCAGACCAACGAGATGCTGCGCCGCCACAGCGACGGGGTCGCGAAGCGCAGCTACCACATGCAGGGCATGGCGGTGGACATCGAGCTGTCGGGCCGCACCGCACGCCAGCTGCAGGCCGCGGCGCTAGCGGAGAGGGCCGGCGGCGTCGGCTACTACCCGCGCTCCGGGTTCGTCCACGTCGACACGGGCCCGATCCGCTCCTGGTAGGTTCCGCGCCGGCGTCCCGGCGGCGATCGCCTCCTCCTGTTCCTCGACCACCCCGTAGACATCGTCGCGGAAGCACGGCCGCCCCGCGCCGTCGACCCACGCCGTCAGGTAGACCAGGTGCACCGGCACCGGCCGCGGCAGCGTGAACGAGACCGTGGCGCCGCTGTCCAGGGCCGCCGTGAATTCGCCGTAGCGGTCGCCGAGAAGGGCCTGGGCCAGCCGGACCGGTTCCTCCACGCGCACGCAGCCCGAGGAGAAGAACCTGTCCGGCAGCGTGAATTCGTACTCGCCCGGCGTGTCGTGGATGTACACGCTGTAGGGGTTGGCGAAGAGGAACTTCACCTGGCCGAGGGGATTGGCCGGTCCGGGGACCTGCTGCAGCTTGAAGGCCAGCTGCTCCGGCGCGATCGCCCGCCAGTCGATCGCCGCCGTGTCGAGTTCCGGCGCGCCGGGACGCCAGGTCTCGAACGCGCGGATACCCCGCTGCTGCAGGTAGCCGGGGTCGCGCTGCAGCTTGGGCAGCACGTCTTCGCGCGCCAGGGTCTGCGGGATGTTCCAGTAGGGATTCGCCTCGAGACAGGTGATGCGGCTGGACAGCACCGGCGTCGGCCGTTCCGGTTTGCCGATGATCGTGCGCATGGAGATCTCGACCGTATCGCCCGCCACGACCTGCAACGTCCCGCGCAGCAGGTCGACGCGGACGTGCCGCTCGCCGAGCCGGCGCGGCAGCCCCCGCAGGCGCTCGAGGCTGAACTCGATCTGGCGCAGGCGGTCGGCGGCCGGCACGTTCAGGGCGGCCAGGGTGCGCGGGCCGATGATGCCGTCGCAGGCGAGACCGAAGCGCGCCTGGGCGTCGCGCACGGCGGCCTGCAGAACCTCGTCGTAGACATCCGCGGCCTCGACGGCGACGTCGGCGACTCCGCCCGCGAGGCGCATGCGCAGAGCCGGCACCCGGGCGTCGCGGGCACCGGGCCGCAGCGTCGGCCCGTCGTCGATGTGCGGCCAGCCGCCCCGCCGGACGATCGCGCGCCAGGATCCCAACAGCCGGCGCAGGTCGGCATACTCGGTCGAGGTCGGCGCGGCGGTCTCGACGGCTTCGGACGGCGGCGCGGTCCCGTCGGCGATCCCGACGACGATCGACTCCAGTTTCCCACCGGCCCGCGGGACGAAGCCGAGTTCCTCCCGGACCGGGGACTGCAGACGGAAGCCCGCCAGGTCGGCCGTGTAGCCGGCCACGGCCGCGGTCAGGGCGACGTCCAGGGCGGCCCGCTCCCGGGGCGTGCCCCCGCCGAGCGCGACTGCGGCGTCGCGCAGTCCGGCCGGATCGTAGCGGTCGGGGTGCAGTCCATGGGAGGCCGCGTCGGCGAAGCGGTCGATCAGGGCCGGGATCTCGACCTCGGCGTCCGGGCGGAGGATCCACAGGGGACGACCCTGCCGCAGGGCATAGATGCCGGCGACGACGTCCCGATCCGCGAGCTCGACCCCGCAGGCGTCTGCGGCGGCGGCCGTGGCGGTGGCCTGGCAGATGGCGACGTATTCCAGGAATGAGCCGGGCTGCACGGCCGCGCCGCCCGGCGCGGCGAACAGCAGGAAGGCGAGGACTCCGGCCGTCAGGGTCATCGCGAGGCTCCGCGGGCACGGACCGAGCAGCTCTTCCTTGAACCTTGTCGAGTCGGGGCGAGGACGATTCCGGCATCCGGCGGGACCTTCCTGGCCAGCGGATGACGGAGGACTATTTGCTCATAAAATCATACCATGTCTAAACATGACACATCAATACCCGATTCGGGATCGCTCCGATCCCCCGTCCGAATGGGGAGCCCCCGTCAGAGCTGGTCGTAGGGGATGCCGAAGGTGTCGCCCGCGTCCATGTCCCCGGTCCGGTACCCCTTCATGAACCAACGCGACCTCTGCGCGGACGTCCCGTGGGTGAACGAGTCGGGCACGACCCGCCGACCGGCCTGGCGCTGCAGCGTGTCGTCGCCGATGGCGCGGGCGCAGTTCATGGCCTCCTCGATGTCGCCTGTCTCGAGGAAGGAGAACATCTCGTCGGCGTGGTGGGCGAACACCCCGGCCAGGAAGTCGGCCTGGAGTTCGAGCCGCACCGAGAGCCGATTGTACTCCTCCTCGGAGACCCGCCCCCGCTGTTCGTGCACGCGATCGGTGGACCCCAGCAGATGCTGCACGTGATGGCCGATCTCGTGGGCCACGACGTAGGCCTGGGCGAAGTCGCCCGGGGCCCCGAAGCGGCTCTTCATCTCCTGGAAGAAGTCGGGATCGATGTACACCGTCGCGTTCGCCGGCAGGTAGAACGGACCCATGCGCGAATCGGCCAGCCCGCCCGGCATGGGCGTGCGGTCGCTGTAGATCACGAGCTCGGCGGGGCGGTAGGTCTGGCCGCGGGCGGCGAAGATCCGCGTCCAGACGTCCTCGTTGTCCGCCTTCATGGTGGCCAGGAAGGCCGCGAGCTCGTCGTCCGGAGCCGGGGCCTCCTGGACGGTCGCGGGCGTGCCGCTGCCGCCGCCCAGCAGCGCGAGCGGGCTGACCTTGAACACGAACATGGCGACGAACGCGGCGAGGATGATCACGACCCGCGCCCGCGGGCTGCTGCGCGCCAACAGGGCGAAGATGAGTCCGGCGTCGCCGCCGGCCCGCGACGAGCCGCCCGCGACCCTCTGTCCGCGCCGATCCTCCACGTGGGAGCTGCGCCTGCGGTCCTGCCATTTCATGTCGGATGCCTTTCATTCCGGAACCGTGGTCCCGCCGCGGGGGGGGGGGGCGGGTGCGCCATCCACTCTAGGATCATTCGGCCCCCGAGATCAACGCCGGAAGGATGAAGGGCACGAATCGGGTTGAGGAATCCCCCCCGCGGCACGACATTGGGGGCACCCGGCACGGTCGCCGGGCCCCATCCGAACAGGAGCGCGTCCCATGTCCCATCTCGTGATCACCATCGTGGGCGACGACCGTCCCGGCATCGTCGAGAGCCTGTCCGCGGCCGTGGCCGACCACGGCGGCAACTGGCTTTCGAGCAGCATGAGCAACCTGGCGGGCCAGTTCGCCGGCATCATCGCCGTCGCCGTCGAGGGTGCGCAGCGCGACGAACTGGCCGCGGCCATCGAGGCGCTGCCCGGTCTGCACGTCCATTCGGTGCACGGATCGCACGATGTGGACGGCGACCTGCCCCTGGCCACCATCGAGGCGGTGGGCGTCGACCAGCCCGGCATCGTGCGCGGCCTGACCGGCCTGCTGCGCGAAGCGGGCGTGAACCTGCTCGAGTTCGCCAGCTGGACCGAGCCGGCGCCCAACTCGGGCGACCTGCTCTTCCGGGCCATGGCCGAGTTCGTTCTGGCGCCGGACCTCGATCTGGAGACGCTCGAGGGTCGCCTCGGCGCGTTCGCCGAGGAGATGGCGGTCGAGATCGAACTGGAGCTCGATTCCGAAGCGGACTGATCCCTCCCGATCCCGTGCTTCCGGGCGCCGTCTCTCCGTGATGGCGCCCGCTTGGCGCGTCGGGGGCCCGCGGACTGGTGCGCCGGTGCCGGACCTGCTACGCTGCCGCGGGGGCCAACCGGAAAATCCAGAAAAGGCAGCAGCCATCTTGCCCACGCCACCTGCGACCAGTCGGCGCCGGACCGGTTTGCGTGGATCGCCCGCGATCCGCCGCGGCCTCCGTCTGTGCGGGCTGCTGGTCGCGACCCTGGTCGCGTCGTCGCCCGCGGCGGCGGACACGCCCGGCGATCCCCGCGTGGCCGCCGCCGACTCGCTGTGGCTGGCCGGCGAGACCGCCGCCGCCATCACCGTGCTCGACGAAGGCATCGATGCGGCGCGGGCGGCCGCCGACCCGCTCCTGCTCGGCAATCTGCTGCGGCGCCGCGGCGCCATCGAGGTGGCCCTCGGACGGTCGGGAGCGGCCCTGGCGCCGCTGCAGGAAGCCCGCGCCCTGGCGCTGGCGGGGAACGACGGCGGGAACCTGCGCCCGGTCCGGCGCTGGTACGGTGTCGCGCTCGGCCAGACCGGTCAGGCGGAGGCGGCCCGGCGCGAGTTCGCGATCCTGCTGGACGAGTCCGTGGCCGCCGGGGACGTCACCCATCAGGCCTGGGCGCGGATCGGTCTCGGCTACTGGGCCTGGAACGACGGCCGGCTCGAGGAGGCCCGCCATCTCTACCGGACGGCGGCCGCCCAGCACCGGGCGGCGGACAACGCCGACGGCGAGCTCTTCGCCCTCAACGGGCTGGGCACGGTGCTGGACAACCTCGGGTCCTACGGCGAGGCGGCGGCGGTGCTGGCCCGCGTCGCGGAGCTGGCGGCCTCCCGCGGCCAGCTCTACATCGCGGGGATCGCCCGCAACAACCTGGGCTCGCTGCTGCTCGACCTCGGCGAGCCGGATCGCGCCGGCGACCATCTGCGCGAGGCCGAGTCCCTGCTGCGGCGGAGCCAGTCCGAGGCCACCTGGGTCATTCCCGCCAAGGGCCTGGCCCTGGCCGAGGCCACCCTCGGCCGGACATCGTACGCCCGCGACCGGCTCGGGGAGCTGTGGGACGTGGTCCACGGGCTGGGCCGCTCCGACCTCGAGGTCGCCGTCCTGCACACCACGGCCGAGGTCGAGCGTCTTGCCGGGCGCCCCTTCCGGGCCCGGGAGGTCCTCGCCGAACTGCTCGCCCACCCGGACCTGACCCCGGCGGCCGCCGTGGCGGCCCTGGACCTGCTGGCCCGGATCCTGGTCGAGTCCGGACAGGCCGCCGCGGCGGCCGACCTCCTGGCCGAGCGCGCCCCCTGGACCACGGCCCTGGAAAATCCCCTCCATCGGGCCCGCCTCGAGGTGGCCCGCAGCGCGGCCCTGGTCGCGGCGGGCGACACCCTC